>CAZUMF010000080.1:0-16250 GCA_964621385.1 uncultured Desulfohalobiaceae bacterium | reverse complement strand
TCGCAGACAGGTCTGACCTGTTTGCAGCGGGTCTGGAATCGACACCCCGGCGGTGGGTCAATGGGCTGAGAGACCTCCCCTCTGATATCTGGGATTGGCCGTTTGTAAGCAGGATCAGGTATTGGTACGGCGGCCATCAAAGCCCTGGCGTAAGGATGCAGGGGATTTTTAATAAGCTCCTTAGTCGGGGCCAGTTCCATGGTTTTCCCCAGATACATGATCATCAGCCGTTCTGATATATTTGAGAGTATGGAAAGATCATGGGAGACATAAATACAGGTAAAATTCAGCCGCTTGGATAGATCCCGGATAAGATCCAGAATACCTGCCCGGATGGAGACATCCAGCATGGACAAGGGTTCGTCGGCAATAACCAGTTCAGGTTCAAGGACCAGGGCCGAGGCGATGCCCACCCGCTGCCTTTCGCCTCCGCTCATTTCATGTGGATAGCGATTCAGATAAGAATGGGGCTTGAGACCGACCATTTGCAGTGTGTCCATAACCCTGTCCTTCTGCTCCGCCTTATTCCCTATTTCAAGAGCCCGCAAGGGCTCTGCCACTGCATCAAAAACGCTGAATCTTGGATTGAGCGACTCGTATGGATCCTGAAAAATAATCTGTACTTTATGGCGGTATTCTTTGGTTTCTTTCGAAGTCAATGTCAGGATGTCCTTTCCTTTGAAGAGTATCGAACCGGCGGTGGGGTCACGCAGTTTAGCGATGGCCAGGCAGGCTGTGGATTTTCCACACCCAGATTCACCGGCTAAGCCCATAATTTCACCAGACTCCAGGGTAAAGCTCACTCCGTCTACAGCCTTGATGATGCTCGGTTTTTTCCCACCAATCATCTTGGCCACAAAACCCGGATCAAGATAAAAATATTGCTTCAGATCGTCTACTTCGAGGATTGCCATGTTTTTTTATCTCCTGCCCTGTCACGGAATTCGTCAACCTTGTCTGTGCGGATACAATGCACAAAATGATCCGGCTTGACCTCCAGTTCCTTTGGCCTGACCTGTGAGCACTCGTTGATCGCGAACGGACAGCGAAAGGCAAAGACACATCCTGGAATATCATCCAGCAGATTCGGAGGAGAGCCTGGGATTGAGATTAGTTCCCGCTCCAGAGCCTTGATGCTGGGGAAAGCGTTCTTCAAGCCAAGAGTGTAAGGGTGATAAGGTTCATTGAAAAGCTCCATGGCCTCAGCCTGTTCCATAATGCGCCCGGCGTACATGATGCCGATGCGGTCGCTCATCTCGGCTATGACCGAAATATCATGCGTGATTAAGAAAATGGAGGCGTTGGAGAGCTTTCTGATCTCCTTCAACTCCCGCAAAATACGTTCCTGAACCAGAACATCCAGGCCGGTTGTCGGCTCATCCATTATGATCAAACCAGGCTCCAGGGCCAGCGACATGGCGATCATAGCCCGCTGCCGCATCCCGCCGCTGAATTCATGAGGGAAATTATTCAAAAGACTTGGCTGGAGGCCGACTCCTTTGAATAAGGCGGCCATTTTGTCCTTGGCCTCGGTTTTACCCATATTGGAATGGGCCATGATGGCCTCGCTGATTTGATCTCCGACCCGATAGACCGGGTTCAATGAATTCATGGCGCTCTGGGGCACCAGAGACATCTCTTTCCACAAAATCTTCTTCCGGTATTCCTTGTCGGTCATGGACAACAACGGCTGCTGCTTATAGCTCATTGTATCGGCTGAGACCATGGTCCCCTTTGGCACCAGACGCATTAAGGTTCTTATCAAAGTCGATTTACCGCAACCCGATTCACCGGCCAATCCAAATACCTCGTCCTCTTCGATTGACAAGGAAACCTGGTCCACGGCTTTGACCACACCGTCCTTGATGCGGTAATGGGTTTTCATGTTTTTTATATCCAGGAGCATGTACGACCCACCTTAGCGTTGTCTGAGACGTGGATTGGCCTCTTCTTCATAGGCACGGCTGACAAAGACAAGAGAGCTTACCAGAAGGACGATACAGATGGACGGAGGGGCGAACCACCACCAGGCCTCTCTGATTTCTCCCGATATCCAGAGGTTATAGAGCATGCCTCCCCAGGACAAATTTTCTGGATCACCAAACCCCAAAAAACTTGCCCCGGCCTCGGCCAGAACGGACCAGGCAATATTGAAAGCGGTATAAAGAAGTAGCAGGGGAAGTATGTTGGGCATGATATGCCCATAGATGATCCGAAAATTGTTACAACCGCGGGCCCGGGCTGCCAGAACGAACTGCCGCTGTTTGATGGCCAGAGTCTGAGCCCGGATTACCCGGGCGGAGGTCCTCCAGACAATGAAGCAGATAGCCAGTATAACAAACCAGAAATTGCGGCCGAACAAAGCGATGAGCACAATGAGAAAAGGAAGGAAGGGCATGCCGTATATGATGTCGGTGAAGCGCATCAGGATCTCATCGAGTTTGCCCCCGTAATATCCGGCCAAAAGCCCCAGATTTGCTCCGATCAGGATCGAGATCAAACCGGACACCAGTCCGATGAGCACGGTGGTCCTGGTGGCGAAAAGCATCTGGCTGAAAATGTCCCGGCCCATGGCGGTGGTTCCCATTAAAAATTCCTTGCCCGGGGGCTGAAGCAGGGCCAGTCGCCCTGAGGCATCTCGCAGGGTTTCCCAGGGTGTGTGCTGGGCCAGCCAAGGGCCGAGCAAGGCCACCAAACAGAAGAAGATAATGAGCAGGCCGCCGACGACACCGAAATAATGGCTGGTGATGATGCGATACTGACTGAAGAGAAAGTCTTTGATGGCTTCAAGCTTCATCTCTGATCTCCTCCCTGACTCTCATCACAGGGATCCTTAATGTCCTTGGAAGAAGAATACCGGTTAACCACAAAATTTTGGAGTCTTATGGACCTTAAATCAATCCCGATCAAAATACTTTTAAAGTTTCCAATCACTAATATGTGCCATGAGTGAGATAGTCGATGATCTGTCTCTTGTTCAGCCCATCCATCCCCAAGTCCTTCAGGGTGACACCATGGGCTCTATAATCGAAGTCAGTAAATATTCTGAGCATTTCAATCATGGCCTTGGTCACGGGTATGTCCAGGCCGGCGATTGCTGCCAGCTGTTCCATAGGCACAAAGAAATAGCAGAGATCTTCCTGGAGCACTCTTCTGTTCCCAGAGTCGTTGCCCCACCGCTGGCCATGCTCACACGTCACATGGCCGAATTGTTCGTAGATGTTTTGCCCCGGATAGCCATAGGCTCGAGAAACCCAGTCAGCACACGTTGGGACTTCGCATTCGAAGGCCGAGGCCACAGCCCGTCTTTCCTTGTCAAATTCGTCCACCAGCTTTGAGGCGCACATCGAGACCTCGCCGTAGAATCGAAACTCTCTTGCCCTTTCAAAAAAGAATTCCGCTTTGGGGATGTTTATCTGGGCGTGTATAGAGGGATTTCCAGCATAAAAATTGTTTTCCAAGACGTGCTTGGAGGGTGTGACCTGGGGATAAATCTTTCCAATCAACTCATGGGCGGAATTGTTTCGTGTGGCCGGCCAGGCTGATATTCGAATGTCTTTTTTATAATTGTAGATATGAACATGCGCTGGGCCCAGTTTACGGCTCAGATAGGGCATGATGTGTCCTTCCACCAGGGTGACTTTATCCAGGGAGATGTGATTCTGTAAAATAGGTTTCGATCGGAGAGCCGCCCAGTAGCCGGTCGTGACCAGTAAAGTCTGCCCCTGATTGAGATGTGGCGACAACTTTTCCATAAAACTGTTGACAACCGGAGCTGGCACATTGATCATGATCAATTCTGCATTTTCGACTGCTTCCTCTGCCTCATTGGTGATTGTGTGGAGTTTTGCCAGACCGGTTTTCCCTGAATGGGTCTGTCCCGTCAAGGTAATACCGTCGCTTTGCCGGATAGGATCAAGGTTTTCTTTAAATTCAGGAACTTCGTATACATTGACCCTGCATCCCAGCAGAGCCAGGTCCGCCGCCATGGCCATGCCGCCGCTTCCACATCCGCACACGGTAATGTTCGGTAAATCTTTCATGAGTTCTAACCGCTGCTATCAAACGATGAGTAAGTAGTAATTGTTTATATAGACCTGAGGACACATGACAATTGATCAGCAGGAACTTCAGAGGGTCCTCAAAACAAAAGCT
Source organism: uncultured Desulfohalobiaceae bacterium (assembly GCA_964621385.1). Taxonomy (GTDB): domain Bacteria; phylum Desulfobacterota; class Desulfovibrionia; order Desulfovibrionales; family Desulfothermaceae; genus JAABTT01. The sequence goes on along the minus strand of CAZUMF010000080.1, from coordinate 12,095 downwards.
CTCGAACCTTTTCCGGACTTAGTCCTTCCAGGCCCAATTCGGTTACAGACAACCCCTGGCCATAAAAATCAGTCTCCAACATGGTTGATGCAACCTGGATCATAGCCTCTGTGTTGGGCATTGATCTGTCCCACATTCGGCTCAAATTCACCCAGGGAACCAGACCAAATGGAATGTCTTCATTAAGGTAACGGGTGTTAATCTTATCCGGGGCCGGGAAATCCGGATTACCATGGATGGGACTCTGCATGAGGGTTTCGGATAGAGTGGGCTTCTCCAGGTCATAGTCGCGGTAGATGGCGGCAAAGGCCTGTTTGAAGCTCTGTCCATAGTCACTTATCATATGCAGCAGCTCCAGGCGTTCCCGGTCAATACCCAGCATCATCCTGGCCACGGATTCAGTGGCCCCTTCTGCGTAAAGATTCCAACCCCGGCCTTTAGTGGCTTCAATCCGTCCGGCATTAAACAGGACCATGGGAGGATGCACGATCGGATTCAGATTGTTCACGCTGGTAAACCAGACTGAATCTGCAGCTGTAAACTCCGGAAACACCGGTTTGATTTTTTCCAGAAACAATCCAGTCCTGCTCCCGGGTAAAGCAGCTGTCTTCAGTTCGCTTTTGACGCCTATACAGGAAACAACTCCCGGCTCAAGTGCTCTGACGGCATAGGGCAGAGACATGGTCTCCACCGGAGTCACCTTGACCTGCCGGCCCGATTGCCGAAGCCATTTTTTAAACCGCAGGGCACCGAAATTGGAGGTGAAGAGAATGAACTGCCCGTCTTCAAGAAAAGGGAGCAGCTGTTTGCTCAATGGTTCATGGGCAAAAGCCGATCCCCCGATGATGACGATATCCACTCCAGCCACTGCCTGTTGTAAATTGGTGGTGATCATGTTCAATCTGGCGAATCCGTTGGCCGCATGACCGGAAATTTCGATCCCTCCCTTTTTTTCTATGGCCTTGAGAGTCGATCCAAATTCAGGGACTTCAGCCAGATTAACCGGATACCCCTTAAGAGAAATATCTGCAGCATAGGCCTGGCCTGAATTTCCAGTACCGATCACAGCAAAATGTGTTTTGCCCTGACTCATGAGCAGCCTCCAGTAAGTGTTTGCCTGAATGTCTCGTAAAGACCATTTCTTCCCTTTATCAATGTTCTATCGTCCAAGAGGACTGGGTATATTGTTTTAGCTTGTCTTCCAGCAGGGAAACCCCAAGCCCCGGCTTGTCCGGTACGTGAACCACGCCACCGGAGGTATTGTCGGCAAAATCGGTGATGTCATCGCGCATTCTGAGCACTGACATATAGGCGTGGCCAAAAGGATAAAGATTGGGCAGTGTACAGCCCAGTTGAAGCAGTGCTGCCTGGGAGATCCCGAATTCAAGCATGCTGTTCATCAGACATTTTAATCCAAAGGTATGAGCAGTGAGTGCAATTTGTTTCGACATATTCAGGCCTCCGTTTTTCGAGACCTTTATGCTGAATCCGCTGACAGATCCTTCACGGATCAAAGCAGCTGCCTGATGCGGGCTGGTCAGGCTTTCATCAGCGCTCATGGGGCAGGTTGACCTCTGTCGGAGCTTACGATGGCCTTCTCTATCCCAATGCGGCAGGGGCTGTTCCAAAAGATCCACCGGGCAGTCCCTGGTGCCGTCGACGAACTGGAGGGCTTCGGCTTCTTCCCAGCCCTGATTGGCGTCAGCAATCAAAAATACATTGTCTCCAAAACGCTCTCGCACCTGCCTAACCCTTTTTATCTCCTCATTGACCGGCTGAGCTCCCATTTTGAGCATAAAGGTCTGAAACCCTTTTGCCTGAAATTCCTCTATCAACTCAAATGTCTCCTGAATGGAGCAGCTGCCCAGCGGCCAGAGCAGGGGGAGCCTGTCTTGCAGCAGGCCGCCAAGCAAGACATGTACCGGCAGCTGGCAGGCTTTGCCAAGGAGGTCATACAGGGCCATATTCAACGCCCCTCTGGCAATGAGATTACCCTGCAGGGCCTGATCCAGCTCGGCATCTATTTTCGAAATATCGTGTGGCTCCCGTCCCAGGAGTCTTGGACAGAGAATATCCTTGGAAACGGCCATCACCGAAGAAATGCTTTCTGAGGTGAACGGCGGCATGGGGTCGGCTTCGCCCAAGCCGGTCAGGCCCTTATCCGTGTGGACCTTGAAGATAATTGCCCGGCCGGAATGAATGGTGCCGTAGACCTTGGATAATGCGTAGGGCTTCGTAAAAGGAATTGAAATTTCAATAAGTTCTATGCGGTTGATTTTCATAGAGATCCCATTCAATGAATCTGTCGAGCAGTAAGTCAGAGAATCAGTTCGTCACGCTCATGAGAGCTGTTTCTATCTTAACTTCCCCCTTATTCCTATGCTCAGGCTCTTTGCATATCTTTTTTTCTAAAAACAAATACAGTTAGCCCTATCTCTTACCGCCTACTTTGATCCTTGGGTCCAGGTAGAAATAAGAGAGGTCAGCCGCCAGGTTGAGAAAGATGACAATGGCCGCCAAAACGAGAAATGTGGCCTGGGCCACGGGATAGTCATGGGAAGAGGCCGCTTCCACCATGAGCTGTCCCATACCTGGCCAGGAGAAAACCGATTCCACCAGGACTTGGCCTCCGATAGCGAACCCGACCAGCAGCGAGGAGACCGTGACCACTGCCAGGAGGGCATTGCGGGCAGCGTGTTTGATCATGACCACAAATGGGGAAAGACCTTTGGCTTTGGCCAGTTCTATGAAATCACTGCCCATTACTTCGAGCATGGAATCCCGCATGATGAGCATGGGAGTGGCTATATAATATAAGGCCACAGTCAATGTCGGCAAAATCAGATGGTAGATGAAATCCCAGGAAAAAAAGGCGGTCAAACCGGAGCCCATAGACACCCCCGGTGTATGCATCCCCCCAGTAGGAAAGAGATCGAGCCGATAACTGAGCCAAATCAGAAGCAATAATCCGGTAACAAAAGGGGGGGGCGGCCTGAAAGATCAAGGCGGTGACTGTGCCGCCGGTATCGATGATCCCCTGCCGTCTCCAGGCCATTATAATTCCTAATCCTGTGCCGAATATGAGGACGAAACACATGGCCGCACCCATGAGGAAAATGGTATTCCAGAACCGATACTTGAGGATGTCGAAAACCTTCTGGGAGCTGGTGAAGGAGCGCCCCCACTCAAAGGTGGCTAGATTTTTCAGATAGAGGATATACTGAATCAGCAAGGGCTTATCTAAGCCGTAGGCTTCTTTCAATCTGGCTCTGGCCACTTCGTCCAGAGCCGGGGAGATGACTTGGGCTGTAGGATCACCTGGCATGATCCTGAATATGCAAAACAGAATGGTGGCCACTCCGAACAGGGTAAGCAGGGTCAAAAGAATGCGTCTAATGATGTATTCTTGCATAACTTACATCCTTCAGACCCGGGACGGCTGCCAGGCCGCCCCGGGTCGAATCAGCATGGTATTATTGGGATGGGTAGTGGAGCCTGCCTTTACTGTCCCAGGTATAGCCTGCTTCTTTGAGAATTGCCTTTGCTTTCTCGATATCCTGTGGGTAAGGTTTGACTTCCGGGTTGTGCCAGAACTTGTTGGTCGGTGCAATAACTGAACCTGCTGGGACACCGAAGCCGGAGAGAATGGCCTGACACATCAGATCCTTGGGGATGACATGAGCCATGGCCCTGCGGAAGGCAGGATCATCCATGGGAGGCCGCTTCGTATTATAGGATAAGGTATAGAAACCGTGATTGGGGTACCCTTTGGCCACTACATTGTCTATCTTCTGCAGGGCGAGCACCAGACTAGGCTTTAAGATGTACCTGGTCCGGTCACACTCTCCTTTTTCAATAGCCGCGGCCATGGCATCATGACTGCCGTAAGTTATGCGGATGATGCCCTCGCATTTGGGGGCATTGAAATGCTCTTTAAAGGCGCTGACCTTGAGCTCCCGGCCCCGGTCCCAATAGTCGAAGGTAAAAGGACCGCTGCCAATCGGATTTTCATTGGCGTAATTCAAAGGATCGGAGACATCAACTTTGTCTGGAATATCCTGCCAGATATGTTTTGGGATGATGAACATTGCCCCAAGGAGATTAGGAAGGAACGGGGCGTAGGAATCCTTAAGTTTGATGCGAAGGGTACGATCACCGGTTATTTCTACCGAATCCAGATGTTTTAACGATTCCACAAAGAAGGGAGCGTTCCATTTATTCAAGTAATCCAGGGTGAATTTAACGTCTTCAACCGTGACATCTTCCCCGTCATGAAATTTCATGCCTTCTCTGATGACCAGATCAATAGTGGTCGGGTCAACCAGTTCATAGGACTCTGCTGCCCAGGGCCGCAAATCTCCGTCCGGACCGATCCGAAAAAGGCGGTCATAAATCATGCGCAATTCCATGAACTCCAGACTGTCTTTGACCGATACCGGGTTGAGGTTTTTTAAAGGGTTTGTTGCTCCAGTCTTGACATAACCATCTCCCTGGATGACCTCCATATTGATGTCTGTCCAGAAACTGCCGATGCCAGTACCCATCATCGGGACAACATTTTTGATGCGATCGGAACGGTAGGCGTTGGTCATTTGAACATTAGCCAGGCAGGTCATTGATTGCAGTTCATGAATCTTTTTTTGTGCTTCATAGACAATCTGACGTCTCTTTTCCAAATCCATTTCTTTTTGCTGTGCTTCGGCCAATCTATCAACCTCTTCATTCTCAAGGCCTTCCCAATTCCAGCCTCCCTCTTTGTATTGGGAGGAATGATGCTTTTTATAGATAAACACATTAGGATCAATTCGAATGGGAGAACCGGAAAGCATGACCAACCACATGTCAAACTCGTGCTCCATGATGACTTTCTGCACGTTCTGGTTGTAACTGATAGGATTCGGCTTGACATCCCAGCCCATCGACTGGAAGGCAGCGGAGATGACCCTGGCCGCTTCAGGCCGAACCGGATCCATCTTGGCTGTGGCCGTGGTGATCTTGGCAGAGTCCACCAGTTTACCATGGGAATCAGCCATTGCCGATCCCAGGCTGATAACGACCCAAAGCCCCATGAAAAGGGAGAGAATGGTCCGGAAAAGACGTTTTTGTAACTTTTGGCTTTGCATAAACATGCCTCCTTATGATTGGTTTATAAAGGCCACCCAAAAAGACGGTAACAAACTTACTTTCTTGATTTTCTCACTGAGACTGGTTCCAATAACTGTCAAAAGAAGTTTTAGGACAATGATCTGCTTCTCTACTGAGTGGTCTGAACGAATTGCTGCAATTTCTCGACTGTCAAATCCGACAATCCTAAGTTTTGGAGACTTCTGCCGCAGCAGGTCAAATCTTGTTGCAGCAGCAGTTCCCCAAGCTTGATCACTGTTTTCATCCTTTCTGGTTCAAAACCGGCCAGTTGGGCCAAGGCAACCATGGGAACCAGCCCCATGGGGATGTCCTCCAGCAGATATCTGGTATACAGAGTGTTTTGGCCTTTGACCTCAGCATAGGCCGGGTTGTTTTTTACTGCTTCCATCAGACTGTATCCATCTGCTTTGTAGGCGTCTTTATACCATTGCAAGATTGGTGTGAGGGTAACACCGTAGGCCCGACCCACCGCCAGCCTTTCTTCATCCATGGCTTCGACAAAGGCTCCGATGGAGGGGGTGATGCCCTCCCAATAATAGAGCCAGTCCCGTCCAGATTCAATCATGGAGGCGTTCAGCAGGGTTGGGGCGGGGTGCATCATGGCATTGGGGTTGCCCAGGCTGGTCTCGAGCACATTTTTACCCCCATACATCTGGGGAAAGGCTACATTCAAGATATCCAGCACCTGATCTACCGCTACTGCGGGGAGTGAGGAGACCATGAGTTCCTTTTTGATGGCGAACAATTTCACTTCTCCAGGGTAAGAGCTGCGGCAAGCATAGAGTAAGGAGTTTGATTCAGCCAAAAGGACATCGGCTTTACAGCCTGAGCTTCTGAGGATGTGATGAAACTCTAAGGCCCCACCTGTCGAGCCCGGATGTAAAAAGACGATCTGGCCGTCCCTTAGAAGGTGTGCGCAGTTTCTGGCTATTTCGGCGTGGGCAGTGGCCGGGGCCACGATCATGATCACATCGGCTTCCGGAACGACCTCGCTCAGATCCGTTGTGACCGTTTCCAGAGGACCGAAACCCTGAAGAATGCCCTGGATGTTGATGCCGCCCTGGGCCTTGATGTCCGCTATCGTCTCTTGAAAAATATCGAAAAGGCTGACCCGAAACCCCATCAAGGCCAAATGACCAGCCGCGGACTGGCCGCCGTTGCCACCGCCGATCACGGTCCACTTCGTGGTTTTGATGTGACCTGTTTTCATACTGTTCCAGTTAGTTTTGGCTGGATAGAGAAACTACAATTCTAAAAAAGTATGCAAGTACCGTGCCATCATACAGTTACTGCGATGTCAGATCATTAGTTTCGAGCGAAAGGACAAGGATCATGGACTCTAATGACAACAAAAAAAGCTGGAAAGAGCTGGAGGTGGCTGTAAGTATTATGTTCAAAATAAAGACACTTTAGAAAAACTTAAAGTATTCTATAAACATAAATTATGTTAAAAAATATACATGTATAATAAATATACACAATTTGAGACAAGGTTGATCAGAAGGACATGGAGCTGGCTTCAGACTCCCAGGATCTCTCCACGATCAGCTTATACTTTTTGATTTTCTTGTAGAGGGTCGCCCTGGAAATGCCCAGGGTCTTGGCGGCTTCTGATATATTGTACCCTGTATCCTCGAGGACATTGCCTATGGCCTGTTTTTCCACTTCTTCCAAATATCCGGGGCCGGTTGTTTTGGGCAGGGTCGGAAAACTCTGCTGCGCTGTGAGTCCTAAGTCCCTGGGGGTGATCAAACCGTTTTCAGACAGGTTCACGGCCCGTTCCAGGACATTCTCCAGCTCCCGGACATTGCCTGGCCAGGCGTGGTTTGTCAGCACCTTTTCCGCATTTGGTTTGAGATGCATTTTCGGTTTGTTCAATGTAAGAGTTCTTCTTTTTATGATTTCTTTGGCCAAAGGTAGAACATCTTCATGCCGCTCCCGCAGGGGAGGGATTGTGATGGAAAATACACTGAGCCGGTAAAAGAGATCCTCCCGGAAGCTCCCCCTGCCGAGATGCTCTTTCAAGTCAGCATTGGTAGCGGCTATGATCCTGACATCAACCTCTATGGATTTGTGATCTCCGATCCGGCAAACTTCGCCGGTTTGCAGGACCCGAAGCAACTTGACCTGCATGTCGGTGGTCATGTCGCCGATTTCATCCAGGAACAGGGTGCCGCAGTCGGCCAGTTCGAACTTACCGGGGCGTCCACCTCTTTTGGCTCCGGTAAAAGACCCCTCGGCATACCCAAAGAGTTCACTCTCCAGAAGATCTCTGGGTATGGCTCCGCAGTTGATAGCCAGAAAGGGACGGTCTTGTCGGTCGCTGTAATTGTGAATGGCCTGGGCAAAGAGTTCTTTCCCGGTCCCGGTTTCACCGAGAAGCAGGACGGTGGATTTTCCTCCGGCCGCGGTGATGGCCATTTTTTTTGCTTCCAGGAGATTTCCGCTGATCCCGATGATGTCTTCAAAAGTGAATCTGGCCTGAGTCCCGGCCATTTCATTGACCAGTTTCCGAATACGTTTGATCGTGTTGAAGACGAAGATGAAGCCATGCATCTTCTCCATTGAGTCAAAGATGGGCAAAAGGGTATACAGGAGTTTGATCTCTCTGCTTCCGATCATAAGCGAAAGCTCGCGGTCGATGATCTCATTGCCGGGCTGTGTCAGTTTCTGTAGATTGACCTGTTTGCCAATGATCGAAGCCAGGGAACGTCCCTCCAAACACTCGCGCCATTTGAGGATGCGACGTCCCTGTTGGTTGATTTCCCGAATAATTCCGTTCTTATCAATAGTCATCACTCCGCTGTCAATAGAGTTGATGATGGCCCTCATGTAATTGTTGCGAAGGCTGAGCTCCATGGAGGCCTTTTGAATGCGAAATTGGTTTTCAATGGCCCGGTTCGTGGTGATAACCATGCCTAAGGTGTGGGGATGGACCCTGCTGACCGGACCCGACATAGAAATAATGCCCAACAGGGCATTATCCGGATCGAAGACTGGGGCAGCTGAACAGGTGTTGCCATATCCCCGGTGGCAGTAATGCTCTTCGTCGTTTATCTGCACGGGTATTTGCCTGGCCAGGGAAAGGCTGATGGCACTGGTTCCCACGTCTTCTTCCCTCCAGCGATAGCCAAGCCAGCAGTTGCCGGCTTTCATCTGTTCCAGGAGGGGGCGATCTCCGATAAGATGGAGAATGTAACCTTCTTTGTCTGCAATATTGACGGCAAATCCAGCCCCTTCGACGAACTGGTACAGCTCCTCCATATGGGAGATGGCGATATTCAGAAACTCCCGATTCTCTTCGAGCCGTAGCTTCAGTTCCTCCTGTGTGAGCTTTTTTTGGCAGGGGTTGAAGTCGTCATTCGGCGAAATGTTATACTTGCAGCAACGTTTGTGGGAGAACTCGATCTCCCGCTTCAAGGTCAGAGGATCTGGAATGCGGCTGTATTGATTCATGTCCGCTTCTTCGGCTCCAGTTATTCAAATATCCAGCTTGAGCCTCTTGCACTGCAGTCCGGAGGCTCAAGCTGGAAAATATAAAAGGCTTATTTCTGAGGTTTCAGGTAATATATGCACCGGTTCCCGATCAAAAGTCAAGAGGCGATCAGATTTCCGGGTTTGTGTGGCTGGCGATAAGCGGCAAGGGAACCGGCTTGACCGGCGGCCGGAGGTGGAATGAGGCGAGCTGTTCAGTGTTGCGTCCTGTTTCCATAGCCATGATTTCCAGAAGGCCGGGACCGCACATTCGGCCCTGGCAATGCCCCATGCCCGCACGGGTCATCCGTTTGATCTCGTTGAGGTCGACAGCTCCTTCCGACAAGGCTTTTCTGATGTCGCCAAGACTGATGTCTTCACAGCGACAGACAATAGTTTCATCTTCGGCCAGTTCATACAGGCCCGGCCTTGGTCTTGATATTTCGTCCAGGACGTCCCGCAGCCGCTTATGGCTGGTGAGACGCTTCACGGGTCCTTTCTGGCGGTGTTTCGCCTCTTCCGTTGACAGGTACCCCAGGGAGGCCGCGGCTGCAATCCCGGCGATCCTGCCTTCATCGGCCGCAACCAGTCTGCCGGCCACACCGGCACAGTCACCGACAGCATAGATCCCGTGGACATCTGTCTCCATGTCCGTTCCTCTGACCGGAATCCAGCCTCCAAGACGTTGTTCATAGGTATGCTTGCAACCGGCCAGACGGGTCAGTTCCGAAGATGAGACAAAACCGTAGCCGATGCAGATGGTGTCCACGGAAAAAGTACGTTCTGTGCCGGGTATTGGTCGCCAATTTCTGTCGACTCTGGCGATCACAACTTCCTCCACATGCTCCCTGCCCCGTGCCTCCAGGAGAAGGTGTTCGCGCAACAGAGGTATGCCCGCCCGTTGCATACCACGCCAGTACCGCCAACCGTCGAACAGAAGGGACCACTGCCCCAGGAGCGCCCTTATGAGTCCCAGCTTGTTCTCGACCCTTCCGGCCTCGCAAACACCAATCACTTTCCCACCGGCAGCAGTGATCTGATTGGCCAGCGTCAACTGCAACGGACCGGTTCCGGCCAGTAAAAAACGCTTCCCAGGCAGCACCCGCTGGGTCTTGATCATGACCTGGGTGCCTCCCGCAGTAAGGACTCCGGGCAGTGTCCAGCCTGGAAAACAAACAGGCCGGTCATAGGCACCCGTAGCCAGGATCAATTTCTGATAGCGGACGCTTAGTGAGGTCTGATTCTGGACAAAGGCCAGTTCTCGGTCCGGGAACAGTCCCCAGACCACAGCCCCTTTCCGATGATCCACCTCGTCTGCAATGGATCGAAAACGTGTCAGCAGTTCCTGTCCTCTTCGGAAATCCTGTCCCAGGACTTTCGGATCGGTGACCTGAAAACCCTGCGGGTATTGCCGAAAGATCTGACCACCCGGGGATTGGTTTTCATCGAAAAGCGTGACCCTGACCCCGGCCCGAGCGGCCTCAATAGCTGCGGATAAACCTGCCGGACCTGCCCCTACCACGGCCAATTCCAATTCCTTCAACTCTCCACCTCCAGGTTTCCCCAACCTATCTGGGTCTGAACTTTGCATCCAGGGAAAGCCAATGTTTGGCAGGCCTGCACATTTGGTTGACCGTCAATGACGACAAGACATTCATGGCATAAGCCGATTCCGCAGAATAGACCTCGGGGATGGTCGTCTATCCGTGTTCTGCGAAATATGTGTTTTCCGACAGCCATGAGAACGGCTGCGATGGTTTCCCCTTCATAGGCCAAGACCCTTTGTCCATTGATTTCGATTTCGAAACTTTGACCTCGCTGGACGCCTTTTCCGATCCTCCGGTCTTGTATATCCTCCATCCGTCTACCTCTTATTCAATCCAGTCGCTTCAAGCGTTGAACATTGTATTTGGAAAGGTCATACTCGGTCTGACCCTTGGTGATCAAATCGCTGAATATTTTCCCTGTAATAGGGGCCAGGGTCATGCCGCTGTGTCCCACAGCCACATAAAAGTCATTGATTTCATTTATTTTTTGATAGATGGGCAGCCGATCAGGCGGCATGGGCCGCAGGGCTGCGGCAAACCTTATTCCTTTGGCTTTTTGCAAGAGAGGAATGATCCTTAAAGCACGTCGGACCCGATCCGATATCATCTCGGTTGTGACCTGAATGTCTTCTCCAACCTGTTCATTGGTCGTTCCGATCAGAACCTGTCCATCTGCAAATTGTTTGTAATCTCCCACAGCATGCTGTAAGATCCTTGGCATGGCCTCCGTAATCACCACCTGTCCCCGTTCAGGATCGACCGGAACGGTCAAGCCTACCATTTGGGAAATGTGCGGGACATGAATGCCGGCCGCATTCACCACTACATGCGTGGCCACGGTTATCCTGTTTGTGAACACTTCTTCTATTCTTCCGGAATTGATCCTTATACCTTGCACCTCGGTTCCGGTCTCGATACGAGCCCCCATTCGAAAAGACTCTCGGGCTAAGGCTCTGGTGAGTTTTAACGGGTTGACACCGCCGTCGGTAGGCGCCCAATATCCACCGGCCAAATCAGGACTGAGAGCTGGTTCCAGTCGGCGCAATTCATCAATCCCGAGCAGCTCTATGTTCAGGCCATCAACGCGATTGCGTTCAGCAACGTTTTGAGCCAGATCCTGCATCGCCTCTTCTGACTCGGCCACGAACAGAGACCCGTTTCGCTCGTATTCAATATCCCCGCCCAGCTGCTCATGGAACTCCGGATACAAGTCGGCGCTCATCTTGCTGAATCGAGTGTAGAAATCGGGTTTTTTGGCTGAGATATTGACATAACCCATATTCATTCCACTGGCTCCGGAGGCAAGAAAGCGCTTCTCCACCAGGAGGACATCAACCTTGGCACGGCTCAGGAAATAAGCGATTGCCAGACCGCGGACTCCACCCCCTATGATCACAACATCTGCAGTTTGTTTTTTCATCATAATGGAGACCTATTAGCTTAGATTTCGCGAAAAGTCCAATGGTAGAATAAGGGGGCTCTCTGGCGTAGATGAGCTCTTCATCATTGATGGCATATCCCTTTATCTGTTATCTCCAGCTCCTGGAGAAAGGTATCCTTTGAGGTGATGGTGTTATGGGTCAAAGCCACGAAATCCAGGAAATCCAAAACGGACCGGATCTTCTCCTGAGGCCTGAAGGCAAGCAGGGACTTGTCCATGGGGTGCAGTAGACCGGAAGGGTCGTCCCCAGCTTGATATCATAGGGCAAAATCCGCCGGGTATCTATGCAGTTGCTGACGGGGCCGGCGTGGCCGGAAGCAAGATCGCCATGGAAGAAGGGCGCATTGCGGCACTTCCATAGCCTGGGCCCTGGGACACGGCTCCGAGGCTTTTGCCGAAAAGACTCTAAAGCAGTCCGAAAACTTTTGGAGAAATACAACAGGCTGCGTAAGGTGCTTGCTGATATGAGCCTGCCGAGACCGGGTCTT
>CAZUMF010000079.1:2238-16258 GCA_964621385.1 uncultured Desulfohalobiaceae bacterium | reverse complement strand
TCCTCCAGGCTGGAGCCCTGCCCCGAGGCGCCTTCGGCCATGGACTGGCTGGAGGAGGAGACCTGGCCCGAGGCCGAGGCCACCTGCTCCGCCCCTTCGCTCAAACCGGCAATGATCCGGTTGATGGGCTTGGTGATGGACCGGGTCACCAGCAGAGCCACGGCAACGATGGCCGCGATCCCGAAGACCGCTACCAGACCGATGATCCACTCCAGGGCAACGATGGCGGCAAAGGCCTCGGATTCATTGATCTCGGCCATCAGGGCCCAGGTGGTGTCACCCACGTCCACCGGAGCGTAGGCGGACAGAACCGAGCTGCCGGTGTAGTCGGTGATGATTTTTTGATCGGTCTTTCCGGCCAGGGCCTGACGCACGGCCTCGGTGTCCACGCTGCCCTGCTGGGGGTTGGCAAAGGAGGCCGCCACGCTGTGATTCTGGGGATCGAGATAAGAATCTGAGCGCATGAGCTTGTCCGATCCCACGAGGTAGGCCTCGCCGGTCTCACCCATGCCGGTCCGCTCCTGCATGATCGCGTTGATGGACTCCAGGGAGAGCTGCAGGGCGACCACGGTCTCGGCTTCATCTTCATGCATCAGGGGAGCGGCGATAAAGGCGCAGGGGGCATTGTTGCTCGGGGCGTAGGGCTCGAAATCCGCAATGTGGAACTCCTTGGTCTGGAGCACCTTGCGGGTCAGCTTGCCCAGGCCGGAGTCCGCAAACTTTCCGTCCACCATGTTGGTATGGTAGTCCGCCTCCTTGCTCACGGTGTAGTAGACATAGCCTTTGCGGTTGATCAGAAACAGATCGTAGTAGCCGTATGCCTCGATGTACTTGGCGAAATAATCCTTTGCCCCTTCCTGGGCGCCCCCGGTCAGGGCCTCCTCCAGATTGATCTTGGTGACCATGGCCCATTCCAGGCCTTGACCCACCTCCAGGAGATCGCTGGCCACGATCACCGGGTTGCCGGTGGAATCCAGAAAAACATCGTGCACCGGATTGCCGTCCAGGGTCTGCACCAGGTATTCAGGGGCGATATCCGTCAAATCATAGCCGGTCACGTATTGACCCTCGCCCATGGTCTTCAGGTCGCTGCGGAACTCGACACGGCCCTCCTGCCGGGCGGCCAGATAGGTCTCGCCTGTTGTTCCCAGGCCCTGGCGCTGCTGGACAAGGGCGTTGATCCGCTCCTTGGGCACCTGCAGGGCCACCACTCCAATGGTCTGCCCAGAATCGTCCGTGACCGGCCCGCCGATGAACATGGCCTGCTGGCCCTGACTCGGGGCATACTCGGAAAAATCCTCCACCACGATGCGGTTCTGGTCCACTACCTTGCGCCAAAGCTTCGCCAGGCCTTCCTCCTGATACCGGCCCGAGCCCAGATTGGCCCCCAGGTCGGGCTCCTGGGCGTAGGTATACATGACGTGGCCGTGGGGCTTGCAGATGATGAACAGGTCGTAGTAGCCGAAATCCGTAATGTACTTACCCAGGGACTGCTCAAAACTCTTCCAGATGCCCTGGTACTGATCCGTACTCACATCATAGGGGGCATCGGCCCCAAAACCCATGTAGTCATGGTAGTTCTTGAGCTGGTTGTAGGCGATCTGGACGTCCTGGCTCTTGGCCAGAACCGTGATGTCGCTCTTGACTTTGTCCAGATACTGCTCGAGTTGCGCGGATTTGAGCTGCTGGATGCTTTCCAGCTTCTCAAAGGCCCCGTCCTGGACCTTTTCCACGGTTTCCAGCATGACCCCCATGTCGCCTCGACGTTCGTCAAAATAGCTCTCGATCTGGCCCTTCTTGATCTCCCGCAGGGCTTCGAGCTGGTTGAAGGTCTGCTCCTCCAGGGCCTCGCTGCTGTTCACCAGCGAGGTGATGCCGATCACGGCAAAGGGGATCACCCCCACGGCTAAAAATGAGAGCAGCAGCTTGGTGCCCAGTTTCATGTCCTTGAACATACAATACCTCCTGTAGATTCAGGTTAACAGATTAACAAGGTTCACGGTTCACGGTTCACGGTTCAGTTCGAAATTTGAAATTTGAAATTGGAAATTTGATGAGGTTTCCTCCAACACTCTGCATTTCTGCATTCTTTTCTTACCAATTTCCAATTTCGTTCACAAAGCCTGCAACTGATTCGGAGTCATCCATTTTCTTGTTCTCTCTGATAGGGATTCATCGATAAATCACAACTCCAAGCTCAGCCGGCCTTGGCCATTGCTTCCAGCTCCTGCCGGGTCAGGACCCGATCCAGATCCAGCAGAATCTTGACCGAGTTTTCGGCCTTGGCCATACCCAGGATGAAGTTGGTGTCCACCTGGGTCCCGAAGCCCGGGGCCGGTTCGATTTCCTGCCCTCCGATCTCCAGGACCTCGGAGACCTCGTCCACCACGATGCCCATGATCACCTTGTCGGTCTCCTGGGTGATCTGGACCACGATGATGCAGGTCTTCCGGGAAACTTCGGCTTCGTCCATTCCGAATTTAAGCCGGAGATCGACCACCGGGATGACCTTGCCCCGGAGATTGATCACCCCTTTCACAAAATCCGGAGTTCGGGGGATCCCGGTGATCTCCTGCATCCCGATGATCTCCTGGACCTTGAGGATCTCCAGTCCGTAATCTTCCTCGCCCAGCCGGAAGGTCAAATACTTCCCGGCCAGGTCGCCCAATGATTCCTGGGTCTTTTCATGATAGGCCTCTGCTTGCATAGTCCCTCCGTTTTTCTTTGACCCGTTCTGAGATATAACCGGAAATGAGCTCTTGCTCATTCCCGGTTATGGTTTGCCATCAACTTTTCCAGCACGTCGCAAATATCCGCAAATGTTTTTGAACGTTGGGTGATGTATCGCGGCCGCATTCGAAAGGTGGCGACAAAGGATGATTTTTCCATGTCCGGCATGACAATCAGAATTTTTTTATCTTCCAGATACTCGATCAGTTGTTCCAGCTCTTCAAGACGTTCCGAGGTGTCCGCAAGGAGCACGTAAAGCGTCAAATCCCCATAGGCTACCGGTTTTTTGAGGGCCGCCCCGAGAGACTCCAGATCAGGACAGACCTCGCGCTGAACAGAAGCGAATCGGGTTTGGACAGCCTGTTCCAAGGCCTGGCCCTCGGCTCCGGAATCACGATGAACATACAAAACGAATCGAATCATGGGCACCGCCTTTTCCAGGTTTCAGGTTTCGGGTGTCAGCTTTGTCTCCGACAAATCTGACACATATCTATATAAAATTATTGCAAAAACATGAATATGCCACTAATCTGATGCTGAATTCCTTCACTGCCGGTTTGATCAATGAAGAAACTTTGTTTTACCGGCATACTGTCTCCATAACCCGTCATTGCTCGCCCAGTTAAATGCCGCTTTACGGCACTGGCCTTTGGCCAGTATTTAACCGGGCGAGGCGTCTTCGCCGAAGCAATCCCTGACAAGAGGCTTTTCTGAAAGATTGCTTCGCTTCGCTCGCAATGACGAGCGTTGATCACTGCTTGGAACTCTGACTCCATCCGTCTGAAGTTTCATTTTTCGATCAAACTGGACGTCTACGGCCAGCGGCAGGGCTGACACCTGACACCTCGATATGCAAATAATTCACAATATAATGTCCAAAAATTCATACAAATTTCAGCTCACTGGGAAGAGCTCTGAACGAGTGAATACTTGGCATCCTTCAAAAGTACTTTCCATTTTTGAAACGCTTCGATTAGGCGGCTCTCTCCGAGTGGCAGGCCACTTAAGGAATCTGCATACAAGAACCGTGCCAAGCGCACCCAAGAAAAAAATATGTTTTATTTCGGAGTGTTGGATGATGGAGAGTTCGCTGCTTTCAGAAAAATCTGACCCGTGACTGCCCAGGGGCGGGTGAATTCATGGCTTCTTGAATTAATTCAAATGCTTGATTATTAGAGACGTGATTCAGATTTTTCTGACAGTGTCAGAAAAATCTGACAGAGGCAGGAGAAGATGCGGTTGCTTCTTGACAAAAAAAGTGTAACCACATACAGTTACATCATGACGAAGAGAGAAAAGCTCAGGGCACGAGCCAGGAATAATCCTAAAGATGTTACATTTGAAGAGTTTCAGACGCTCCTACGTCAAGCTGGTTGGACATTTGACCATCAAAGGGGAAGCCACCAAGTATGGTATTCACCTAATCGTCTGCGTCTTCCTGTGCAGGAAGGCAAAAATGGCAAAGCAAAAGGCTACCAGGTAGAGCAATTTTTTGAAGCCCTTAAGGAGGACAGCAATGGAGAGACATGATCGGTTTGATGGGTTCAGCGTCAGCGTTTTTCTGGACGATGACGGCGAATATCTCGCCCATTTTATAGAGTTGCCAAATATCTCTGCGTTTGCTGAAACCCCGGAGCAGGCTTTGCACGAACTGGAGACCGCCTGGGAAGGCGTCAAAGAAAGCTATCAAAAAAACGGAGAGCCCATCCCTGTTGCCCCTGCTAGAAAAGAGTATACAGGAAGGTTTAATGTTCGCCTTGACAGAAGGCTGCACCGGGCTTTGGCCATCGAGGCCGCCAAAGCAGGCATTTCGTTGAATGCCATTGTAGCCCAAAAACTTACAGCCAGTACAGCACATCAATCATAGCTCGATGCTCATCTCGGAGAGGCAGAGGGTCCCACTTTAGTTTAGTGCTTAAAAGGTTCTATGTTCAATCCGAAATTGGAAACGGGAAATTGGCAAGAAAAGAACGTAGAAAACCAGCGAGTTTTATAACGCTTCATCAAATTTCCAATTTCCAATTTCCAATACAGAGATTCACAGCTAAGCGCCTAACGCAGATCGTATTTTTTCAACAGCTCATAGAGGTGGCCCCGGGAAAGCTGAGAGACCAGGCAGGCGGTTTCGATATCCCCGGAAGTCAGTTGCATGAGGTCTTTGATATATTGAAAGCGCATCTCTTCTAGATACTGCTTCAAAGGCATCAGGCGTTCAGTCCTTGATGCAAGGGGGGAGGCCTTTTCCCGGGGCGGTGCCCCCTCATCATCGGGCAGTTTGCTCTGAACGGCCAGGGTCCTGATCTGCAGGGGAAGATGTTTGGGAAAAAGGACGGATTCATGCAGGGCCTCCAGGTGGACGCAATCCATGATATTAAACAATTCCCGGACATTACCCGGCCAATGGTAGGCCTGAAGCGCCTCCAGAAAATCCGGGGACAGGGAGTGGGAGCAGTCTCCGACCAGACGGCAGTTGACGCGCATGTAGTGCAGGGCCAACAGGGCGATATCCCCGTTGCGCTCCCGCAAAGGGGGCAAATGAAGACGCATGGAAGCAATGCGGAAGTAGAGGTCTTGACGAAAGGCGCCGGCATCCACCATTTTTGTCAAATCACGGTTCGTGGCGCAAGCCAGCCGGAAATCGCTCCGCACTTCCTGTCTGCTGCCCAGAGGCCTGAACTGCTTTTCCTGGAGCACGCGGAGCAGTTTCACCTGAATCCCGAGGGGCAGGTCGCCGATTTCATCCAAAAGCAGCGTGCCGGTATCCGCTTGCTTGATGAGGCCTTCCTGGGCAGCATCCGCGCCGGTGAAGGCCCCTTTGGTATGCCCGAAAAGGGTGCTCTCCACGAGATGCTCCGGCAGGGCGGCGCAGTCCACCACCACAAAGGGTCTGTCGCTCCGGGCACTGTTGTCGTGGATGGTCTTGGCGAAGATTTCCTTCCCGGTCCCGGTTTCACCGGTGATCAGGACCGGGATGTCGCTCGTGGCCGCGAGAGCAACCTGCTTCAAGCATGCATAAACCTGGGGACTTTCTCCAACAATGGATTCCCGATTCAGATGATACAGATTGCTGGTCTTTTTCTTCTGTTTCCGGTACTGCAGGGCCCGCTTCAAGGAAAGTTTGATATTCTGAAATGAGGAGCCTTTCTGCAAGTAGTCCCAGACATTGTTTTCAATGGCGATTTCCGCCCCGGCCTGCTCTCCGTATCCGGTCATGATGATGATCTCCGGTGGAAACGGGGCCTCCCGCAGCTGGGGGATGGTGTCCAGCCCATTGCCGTCCGGCAGGTTCACATCGAGCAGAACCACGGCATACTCCTGGGAACGATTCCGCTCCAGTCCCCGGGTCAGCGTGTTTTCGGCATCCGCAGTCAGGTCCATCCTGGAAATGATCCCCTGCAGCAGCCGGCAGAGCTGTTGATCGTCGTCAATGATCAGGATTCTGGAATCGCTGTTGGTGTCCATACGCAATCTTCACTAGGAAATCGTAATGCGGGTTTCTCCCTCAGCCCAAAAGAGATTGGAAATTGGAAATTGGAAATTGGATGAGGCTTTAGAGAACACTCTGCATTTCTGCATTCTTTTCTTGCCAATTTCAAATTTCCAATTTCAAATTTCCAATGTCAAATTTCAAATTTCGAATTTCAAACCAATTCAAAGCAACACATGTTCTTGTTTTCTAAGACAGCGACAAACCGATACCTCACGACAGATCCTGATCATCAAACAGATTCAGCTCCGGGTACAGGCGTTTTGCACATTCCGGGCAGATGCCGTGGGTGAATTCCGCTTCGGAATGCTGTTTCAGATAATTCTCAATCTGATTCCAATAGCCCTGGTCGTCCCTGATTTTCTTGCAGCTCGAACAGATGGGCAGCAGGCCGCTCAACTGCTTGACCCGGACCAGGGCCTCCCGGAGCTCTTGGATGAGTCGCGCCTGTTCCTGCTCGGCCTCTTCCCGTTTATCCAGATTCCGGCCTTTTTCCAGGGCAATCGCCGCCAGCTCCCCGAAACCGCTGGCGATTCCGGCATCGTTGTCCGTGAACGGCCCCGGCTTGTTGGCCAGGCCGATAACGCCCACGGTCCGATCATTGAGCACCAGGGGCGCGAACAGGACGTTTTTCAGATTGACATGGCCTCCGGGCAGATAGTCCACCCACTCACTGTTCATGAAGTCATTGTGGTACACGGCTGTATTTTGGGCATAGGCCTGCTCCCGCAGCCCCCGGACAGGCATGGGCAGAGCAGGGTCGACTGAACAGGGCAGACCGCCGGCCTCCAGGAAGAGCACCTCGTTCTCCGCTCCATCCTCGGACAACAGCGCCACATACCCGGAGGTTGCCCCCAGCAACTCCCGGCAATAATCAAAGACCTTCCGGGCCGTGACTTGAAAATTCTCCTGTTCCAGAACGGCCCGGGCGCCCTGCAGGAGCTTTGTAATCTCCTGTTCCCGAGCCTGTGAGACCTCCAGGGCCTGTTGCAGCTCGGACTGGGCCTTTTTTTGTTCCGTGATGTCGCTGATGGCGATGAGCAGTTCATCATAGCCCTGCTCGCTGTCCTCCTGATCCGGTTCCTGCTGATGCGGGAAGGCCTCGATCTGGGCAAAAATCACCTCATCTTTTGCCCCGGCCAGACGGACTTCCATCTGCTTGCCTTCAGGATTTTTGAAAAAGACCCGGAAGCGCGCCCGGAACAAAGAGCCGTCATCTTCGCTCAACAAGTCCGGAAAGGCCCGTCCCCGCAATTTCGAGCCGTCGATGTGCAGCAGGCGTTCAAAGCGGGCATTGGTCTGCGTGATGATCCCGGACCGATCCACAATCACATAGCCCATGGGCGCATTCTGATAGAGCCGGGCATACCGGGCGCGGACGTTATCCAGGGCTTTCTGCGCATTGCGCAGCTCTTCGTTTTGAATTTCCAGTTCGACCTGGTGCACCTGCAGTTCATGCAGCACATTTCGAATCTCTTCAGGATTCAGCGAGCCGTAGTCCTCAGGCTGGACCTCCAGCAGCATTTCAGCCCGCTGCCGCAGTGTGTCTTTTTTGGGGTTCTGTGTTTCACTCATAATGGTTCCATGTTCAGTATTTGTCTTCAAAGTTGGACATGCATGGGGTTTCATACGAGCGTTGGATGTTCGATATTCATTCCTTCAGGCAGAATTTGAACGTCCAACGTTCGATGTTCATTCTGATTTCACCGAACTTTCGAATCAGAGCACTTAGGGGCTCGCACAGACTCTCCATTCCGATATATCCTCGAACGTGGTATAAACTTGAAAAGGCCTCTCCTCCCCCGGACGAAAATCAGGAACGGCATCGACCCGAATCCAGCGAGTCTGGTCGAGGCCGGGATTGAAAACGCCCATGATAAATCCGTACACCGGCCGGCCGGTTTGCAGGGCGACCATGGAGGGATGGGCTTCCCCCGGGAGCTCGCTGCCGTCCTCGTGCATAGCCTTCCAGCGGAGATCCCGGGACGTCCGGCCCTGCATCTGCTCGAAGCTCAGACCCAGGATACGCTCTGCAGAAGGATTGGCGGAGACGATATTGCCCCCGGCATCCTGATAGACCACGCCCTGGGCCATGGTTTCAAAAAGATGGCGGTACTTGCGCTCGCTTTCCTGCAAATCCCGGCCCATCTGCTTGTATTCCGTGATGTCTTCAAAGGTCACCGCCAGACGCCGATTCGGAAGTTGAAAGGCATGAATGCGATAGGCCCCCTGGAGGTTATCATCTTCATAGCTCAGATCCTCAAGATAGCAGCGCCGGCCTGTCTCCAGGACTCGGAGAAAGCGCTGCGTAATCCCGGAGGCGCGCGCCCTGGGCCAGATCTCGTCAAAAGGCCGGCCGTTCCACT
Source organism: uncultured Desulfohalobiaceae bacterium (assembly GCA_964621385.1). Classification (GTDB taxonomy): domain Bacteria; phylum Desulfobacterota; class Desulfovibrionia; order Desulfovibrionales; family Desulfothermaceae; genus JAABTT01. The sequence continues at coordinate 7,675 of CAZUMF010000079.1, read as the reverse complement.
TCTCGGAGACGATTCCGGTCAAGCGTTCCGCCTCGGGATTGGCGGATTCCAGGACCAGGCGGCCGGTCTCATCCAGCACATACAAAAAAAGACCTGAGGGCATGAACTGAATGATATCCCGGGACGTCCTGAGACTGCTGTCCAGCTCTTCCTGGGCCTTTTTCAAATCGGTGATGTCCACAAAGGTCAGCACCACCCCGGAAAAGGTCTCCGGTCCAATGGAATAGGGAAGGATGCGGGCCAGATACCAGTGCCCGTCCTCGACCCGGACTTCTTTTTCCACAGAGCGACTGCTGTGCTGCACGGAGCGTATCATGTCCAAAGGATCGACATCAAGCAGCGAATGGGAGATATGGGTGATGGGCCGTCCGATGTCCTTGTCCATGATCCGAAAGATCCTGGTGATCTCCGGGGAAAATTTTCGAATCTCCAGTTCTTCGTCCAGAAAGAGCTTTCCGATCCGAGAGCTCGTGAGCAGGTTGTCCACGTCGTTATTGAGCTCGGTCAATTCATTGATCTTGTTCTGATACTCGGCATTGACCGTGTGCAGCTCTTCATTGGTGGACTGCAATTCTTCGTTGGTGCTTTGGAGTTCTTCATTGCTGGCCAGCAGTTCCTCGTTGGTGGCCTGCAGTTCCTCGTTGGAGGTTTCCAGCTCTTCAATGGTCGCCTGGAGATTCTCCCGGGCGAACTGCAGTTCCTGTTCCAGATCCCTGATCCGCTGCTGGGCCTCTTCCCCGAGGTCGTAGTTTTCTTCCGCTTCAGTTCCGGCCTCAGGTTCAATATTTATCTCTTCAAAAAGAACCGCCGCCAGTGGCTCGGCGTGCTTGCGCTCCGGAAAGGGCAGGATGCGCATGGTGATGCTGCGCGTTTCCTGCTGAAAGCGCAGTCTGAGATTGGAGTACTTGATCTCTTCACCGCTTCGAAAAACCTTTTGTATGCCTGTAGCCAGGGGAATGGCCAGATCTCTGGCCGCCATCTTGGTGATGTCGTAGACCGCCCGGCCTGAGGGCACCTTGAAAAAGCCTTCACTGTCCCCCACAAGGTGCTGAATCTCCATCCGTTCGTTGACCACCGCCGCCAGGGAAACGTACTGCCCGGCCAGAACATCCAGAAACTGGTTCAGGATGCGGCTCTCCTCGGGCGGGCCCACCGGCCGCCGCGGCTCCCGGGACAGAGGGATCGCGGCTCCGCCATAGCTGTCCGGTTTCACCTGGGCCTCGAAATTGGTCCCCAGTTTCCGCTTTTTGCCTTTCGAGACATAGACCTTGAATTTCTGGTGCACGGTCTCGAAGACATCGGTCATATCCCCGATGGTCTCACTGCTGCCGAGAAACAGGATCCCATTGGGATTGAGGGAAAAACTGAACAGTTCCAGGGCCTTTTGCTGCAGGATCGGCTGCAGGTAGATCAAGAGATTCCGGCAGCTGATCAAATCGATGTTGGTGAAGGGGGGATCCTTGATAAGATTGTGCCGGGCAAAGACGACCATTTCCCGAATCTGACGGGTGATTTGATAATGGTCCTCCTTGAGGTAGAAGTATTTTCCCAGAAGCCGGGGGGTGAGGTCGGCGGCGATGCTCTCCGGATACACCCCGTTCCCGGCGATGAGGATGGCGTCCCGGTCCAGATCCGTGGCAAAGATTTTCACGTCCCGGCTGAGGCCTTCCCGCTCCATGGCCTCCTTGGCCAGGATGGCGACGGTGTAGGCCTCTTCTCCGCTGGAGCAGCCCGGAACCCAGAACCTGATCTCGCGATTTCTGGCCCGCTTGAGGATTTCCGGCATCCAGTTGTTTCCCAGCTCCTGCATGGCTTCAATATCCCGGAAAAAACTGGTCACCCCGATCAAAAGCTCCCGGTAAAGAACCATGATTTCCGCTGGATAGGTCTGCAGATAATCGACATAGTCCTTGATGTCGTCGATCTGATTGACACTCATCCGACGTTGGATTCTTCGGGTGATGGTGCTCGGTTTGTAATAGGTGAAGTCGACTTTGGTCTTTTCCCGCAATTCGGCGAAAATCCGGGTCAGATTGTCCTCATCCCGGAACAGCCTTTCAGAACGGTTGTCCCTGGAGACATAGGGATGCTGGACAAAGGCCATCAACTGGGCCGGCATCTCCTTGGCCGGCAGGACAAAATCGGCCACTCCGGTGGAAATGGCGGCCCGGGGCATGCCGTCGAATTTAGCGTTCTCTTCGTCCTGGACCATGACCATGCCCCCGAATTCCTTGATGGCCCGCACCCCCCGGGTCCCGTCGCTCCCGGTTCCGGAGAGGATGATCCCCACGGCCCGCTCGCCTTGATCTTCAGCCAGGGAGCGGAGAAAGATATCAATGGGCAGATTGATGCCCCCCCGGACGGTGTCCTGGTCCTTGAGCAGCAGTTTGCCGTGGAATATGCTCAAATTTTTCTTGGGGGGGATCAGATAGACATTGTTGGCCAAAACCTCCATGCCCTCTTCGGCCCGGTGCACGCTCATGTCGGTTTTTTTGGACAGCAGTTCCTTCATCAGACTTTTATAGTCCGGGGACAGGTGCTGAATCACAATAAAGGCCAGACCGCACTCGGCCCGCATGTGCCTGAAGAAATCCTCAATGGCCTCCAGGCCGCCGGCCGAGGCCCCGATGCCCACATAGTGACTGGGAGGTGCAAAATCCTGGGTGTCGACTGTCTTGCTCATAATCGTTCATGTCCTGAATGTTGTTAAAATTGGACATTCTTTTGGTTTCAGCCCTGCCAGAGGCAGGGCTCGTATGAAACTTCATTTTCACTTTCAAATTTACGCGTCCTGTACAGAGCTCTGTATTGTGTCCGGCCCCACAGAGACGGTCCGGTTTCGGCCCTGGGCCTTGGCCTGATACAGGGCCTGGTCCGCCCGGTTGACCAGTTCGTCAATGGAATCCCGGCCGTTCCAGGTGACCCCGCCCAGGCTGACCGTGATGGCAATGGCCTGGCCTTCAACCCGGAACGGGGCCTCCCAGATGCCGAGTCGCACCCGCTCCGCCAGTTCCCAAGCCCCTTCCCACCCGAGCCCCGGAGACACCAGGAGGAATTCCTCCCCCCCGAACCGGCCGACAATATCATAGGGGCGAACCTTGTGTTTGATCCGCTTGACAGTCTCTCGAAGCACCTGGTCCCCAATGAGATGTCCATAGGTATCGTTGACTGACTTGAAATGATCGATATCCAGCATAAACAGGCTGATCGGGGTCTGCTCGCGCCTGGAGCGATCCAGTTCAATCCAGATATGATCGAAAATGGCCCGTCGATTGAAAATACCCGTCAGATGGTCAATTCTGGACTGGAGAAGCAGCTTTTGTTTCGCTTCGCGCAAATCTGACTGCAGCTCAATGATCCGCTGGCCGGCCCGGACCCGGACCCGGAGTTCATGATGATCAAAAGGCTTGATGATGTAGTCGTCGGCTCCGGCCTCCATGCCCTTGACAATATGCTCTTTTTCACCTTTTGCCGACAGCAGGATGCAGTAGGTATAGGGATCTTCATCCCGGGTCTTCTTCCGGATCAGGGCACAGAGTTCCGGCCCGGTGTAGCCGGGCATCATCCAGTCCAGGATCACCAGCCTCGGGGGCGCATCCGCCTGCAGCCGATCCCAGGCCTGTTGACCGTCATTCACGGATTGAACCGCATAGCCCCACTTTTTGAGCACCCCTTCTAAAAGAATGCGGGATGTGGGATCGTCTTCGGCTATCAGAATTCGCATAAGAGTGAGTCCTTGTTTCAAATGTACGAGCTCTACCGCCGGCTAAGCTGATATGTATCGACCCGGAAGCTCAACATTCAGGATTGGGAAGCAAGAGAGGCCATGGCCTCACGCAGTTCCGCAAAACTCTGTTGCATTTCGGGTATCAAGGCATTGGCCGTGTCTACATCACGCTTGCCTGCCGCCTGCTCCATGGTCAGGGCCGCTCGCCGCAGGCTTTCCCCGCCGACATTGGCCGCTGCACCCTTGATGCTGTGGGCCTGACCTTGCAGGGCCGTAAAATCCCGGTTTTTGAGGGCGGCCTGCATTTGTTCCATCTGATCCGGCATGTCCTTTAGAAATCCGGCGATCACCTGCCGGGCCAGATCTTCATCATTCATGACCCGATCCAGCAATGCGGCTTTGTCAAATATTTCCAAAGGCTTGTCTCCGGATGTCTCGGCCTGGGGGCCATCCGGATCGCTTCCCGGGACCCCTTCCGGGGATGCTGGACCGGGGAATGGTTCGACCGGCGGCGTTTCAGCGCCTGCGGTTGGATCGCCGTCTCCTGACGCCGGATTCATCCCGGCTTCAGGGGCCGGCAGCCATTTTTCCAGGACTGCAGCCAGGAGCTTCGGATCAATGGGTTTCGGCAGATAATCGTCCATGCCCCCCGCCAGACATCGTTCCCGATCCCCCTGCAGGGCATGGGCGGTCATGGCGATGATGGGGATGTTGGGGTTCACGGTTCCAGGTTCACGGTTCACGGCTGCAGAACCTTCGTATTCTTGAGCCTTGTCTCCACCCCCTCCGGACGGATGAACATCCGCCTCTCCAATGTCCAATTTCGAATTTCCAATTTCCCCTGTATCACTTTCCAATTCCCAATTTCGAATCTTCCGTGTCGCCTCCAGACCGTCCATCTCCGGCATTTGAATGTCCATGAGAATGAGGTCATAGGTTTTTTCCCGCAGTGCCGACAAGGCTTCCCGGCCGTTGTGGGCCACATCCGCTTCCAGACCCAACTTTGTGAGGAGCCCCAGGGCCACCTGCCGGTTGGTGCTGTTGTCTTCAACCAGCAATAGCCTGTGTCCGGTCCGGGGGCCTGGTCTGGAAGAGGCGGTCTCCCCGCAGCCCTCAGAGGAGGCCTGTCCTGTGCCGTCCCCGGACAGGACCTCATTGATACAGTCGAAAAGATCCGACTGGCTCACCGGTTTGCGTAAGGAAGCCGAAAAACCTGCTTCCCGCAGGTCCCGACTCAGGTCTTGCCGGCTCATGGAGGACATCATCACCAGACGCGGCTTTTGGAGGGTGATATCGGAGGCGATGTGCCGCCCCAGCTCCGCACCGTCCATGTCCGGCATCTGAAAATCCAGAAGAACCGCCTCAAAGGCCTCTCCGCTTGTTTCGGCCCGGCGGAGCATCCCCAGCGCCTCCCGGGCTCCGGCGGCTGCTTCGCTCCGGACGCCCCAGGAAGTGAGCTGCGCCGTGAGGACTTCGCGATTGGTGGCATTGTCGTCAACCACGAGGATGCGGCTGCCGAAAAGTGTGGCCGGGACAGCCGCAGGCTTGCCCGCAGACACCTGTTTGTCAAGGTGCACCGTGAACCAGAACTCGGCGCCGGGCGAATCGCCGAATTCCGCTTTCCCTGTTCCCCGTTCTGCATTCCGCACTCCGCGTTCCGCATTTTCCCCTCCCCGTTCCCCGTTCTCCGTTCCGCATTCCGCGTTCCGC
>CAZUMF010000079.1:0-2138 GCA_964621385.1 uncultured Desulfohalobiaceae bacterium | reverse complement strand
CGTTCCCCGTTCTCCCCTTCCCCCTTCACCCCCCAGGTTCCGGATACCGGGGACACCACTCCGATGGACCCGCCCATCAATTCCACCAGCTGCTTGGAAATGGCCAAACCCAGTCCCGTGCCTCCGTACTGGCGCGTGGTGGAGGCATCCATCTGGGTGAATTGCTGAAAGAGCTCGGCCTGCCTGTCGGGCGGAATACCGATTCCCGTATCCCTGATTGAAAATCGCAGGAGCACGGAGGCATCGGTCTCCGAGACCGGCTCAACCCGGACGAAGATTTCCCCCCTTTCCGTAAATTTCACGGCGTTTCCGGCTAAATTGACCAGAACCTGACGCAGACGTCCGGTGTCCCCGCGAAGGAAGAGCGGAACGGACGGATCTGCGGCATAGATAAACTCCAGCCCTTTTTCCTGGGCCCGTATGGCCAGGAGTCCGGCGAAATCATCCAGAAGACGGCCCAGATCAAAATCCAAAACGTCCAGTTCCAGCTTGCCGGCCTCGATCTTGGAAAAGTCCAGAATATCATTGATCAAGGTCAACAGGGCCTCGCCGCTGGACCGAACCGTTTCGGCATAGCGCCGCTGTTCTTCGCTCAAGGCCGTCTCCAGCAGCAGACCGGTCATCCCGATAACCCCGTTCATAGGGGTCCGGATTTCATGACTCATATTGGCCAAAAACTCGCTTTTGGCCATATTGGCCATTTCCGCCTGCAGGGCCATCTGATTGGCATGCTCGATGGTCTGCTCCAGAGCCTCATTGGTCTTTTCAAGCTCTTTCTTGGACCGTTCCAATTCTGTTTCATACTGTTTGCGCCGGGAAATATCAACAAAGGTTTCCAGGAGCAGGGCCTCACCGTTCAATTCGGTCTCCACGACGGTCTTCAGAATCGGAATTTCAGTTCCGTCCTGCAACCTGAGGATACGTTCCGAATTATCCACTGTTTGCTGTTGATCGAGAATCGGACAGGCGTCCTGGGATGAGGGACAGAGATACTCATGGCACTGGAGGCCGGTCATGCTCCCCGGGCCGTCCATACCGGCCAGATCGCAGACGTATTGATTGACCCAGCGGATGGTCTTGTCCCGACCGATCAGAGCCACGCCAAACGGACTCTGGGCCAGGATGGTCTTCAACTGCTCATTGGCCCGGACAGCCTCCTGCTCCGCCTGTTTTTGCTCCGTGATATCCCGGGCGATCCCGGAATAGGAAATCACCAGACCCTCGGCATTCTTCACCGGCGCGGCATTGGAATCGTGCCAGTACCAGTCCCCGTTTTTGTGACGGACCCGGTACTGCACCCCTTTCTGTTTCTGTCCGGTTTTGTACACCCTGTGCAAAAAATCCCGGCACAAAAACACGTCGTCCGGATGCACAAAACGTTCGAACGGCTGCCCTTCGACCTCCGCCACACTGTGCCCGAGCAGTTCGGTCCAGTTGGGAGAGACATAGGTGAAAATGCCCTGCGGGTTCACTGTATAGTGGAGGTCATTGGCGTTTTCCACAACGGATCGAAAACGCTGTTCGCTCTTTCGAACGCTTTCTTCACTTTTTTTCCGTTCCAGAAACGAGGCAATCAGATCCGCGGTGATCTCCAGGAGCTGAATCTCGGAAGCCTCCCATTCCCGCTCATACCCGGTCTCGTCAAACCCCAGAAAACCGGAAAACCGCCCGCCTTGCCTGACCGGAAGAATGAGTATGGTTTGAATGCGCTGCGACTCGAGGACCTCACGTTCAGCGGAGGGAAATTCCCTGACGGGGCCGGAAATGGCCTGATTGTCCGCGAGCCGGTCATGCCATCGGCTGAAATCGGGAAAATACGGAATCTTCTGAAGCTCCGGGTTGTCGATTTCCGGACTGATTCCGGGTGCACAGACTTCATAGACCTGGCGCATGCAGACCCCGTCATCAGGATCTTCAAAATTTTCAAATAAATAGACACGCTTGACTGCGGTTTGTTCCAGAAGGTGGCTCAAGCCAGCCTGAACCGCCTGATCCTGAGCTTGAGTGGACAACAGTTCATTGGAGACCAGGCGCAGGGTTCGTTCAAACCGGATATGATGCTGCAGGTCCTCCTGACTCTTGGACAAAGCCCTGGCCCGTTGCTTGGCCCCCTGATCCGTTCGCTTGAGCAGGATATA
>CAZUMF010000078.1:0-16429 GCA_964621385.1 uncultured Desulfohalobiaceae bacterium | reverse complement strand
TTCCCGCCGCCCGGCTCTCATCGGCCAGTTTCCGCCACAAGTCCACCTCCCAGCCTATGGAGATAGAGCCGGTATAGGTTGGGTTGCGGCCTTCTTCACGGCTGTTGGTAAAGCCCGCTTCAGCTTCCGGTAACCTTTCTCCGCTGGTCTTTTTGTATTCAGCCTGCTGGATGTGAAGCGTGAGTAAAGTCTGTTGCAGATCCGGGCTGGCGGCCAAGGCTTCACTGACCAAGCCCTCAAGTTCTGGACAGCGGATGAGGTCGTCCAGTATGGTTGCTTGCTGTCCAGCGTCCAGCTGGCTCCAGCCGTCAATGGCTTGTATGTCGCGAACGGCCTGTGCCGCCAAATCTTTATGCATCCCGGTGCTGCAGGCGCTCAGGCAGAGGGCACCGATCAGAAGAGAGCTGAAAAGGGAAAGGATGTGCATTGAACGCTTTTCTCCGCAAGCTACAGTAATCCGTTGACTCCGGGGGAAAAACGACAGCCCGCTGTCGCCGCGTCGCCGGGAGATGACTGTCTTGTATCAAGGGGAGGGTTAAGAAACGGTAAAGACGGGGAAATTGAGATTTGGGTTCTGATCCGGGTGGAGTCGGAAGGCAAGGATTGAGCCGAGGTACCAAAAGCCTGACGTTAGCGGTGACACGGCAAAAAGCCGAGGGCCAAAAGACGTTTCCTTGGGCTCAGGGCGGGATAATGTTTCCCGCTAATGGTATCCCGGGTTACTCCGGGGAGCCCGCCAGGGCCTCGTATGTATTATACACGCTGGTCTGCAGATCCGGTGCAAGGCCAGAGCAGGCGGGACTGTCAGGATGAGAGAGAATAGGACAGCCGGAGCACCCCCCCCGGAGACCTCCCTTCGAAACAAGGCTGTTGGTCCTGTCGTTATGACAACCGAAAATTGACCACCCCCTGGTTGGGGGGAGGGCCACCGCGTAGAACATGTTCTGCCAGTATTTCTCCTTCCAGCGGCAGTCCTGGCTGAGAAAGAGCAATAGCTCTGGATAGCGGGCCGCAACCACCGTGCCCACGTCATTCAACACCGGACAATATAGAGGGAACCGCAAAAGACAGACGTTACCGGGAACATCGTGTGGTTAGCAGCTATGAGAAGGGGCACCATCAACCACCATTATGATAAATTCATCTGGGCGCTGTCGTGAGACATGACGTAAAAGGGTACATTGGGGGACATTGTTTTGTAGCGCTGGATCTGCCTGGGGTGCAGGTGCCCGGACAAGTTGTCGAGATGGGGTTGGATTTTTTACTTTATCATCAACTCCTCTAAACTATATACAAGGACTGCTCCGGGCAATCGGGTTCCAGTGCCGTCTGTCACTCCGATGAGTAGCGGAATATTGTTTTTTTTCAATCCCGTTAGAAGCCTGGGAATATCCGGCCAGCCTTCCAAGAAAACAAGAGAGTCCATAAGGCTCCGGCAATTGGAAAAGGGAGCATTGATGGCCAGTCCGGGTCCTCCTGGGGTGGTCATTAAAAACAGGTCTTCCCGGATTCTCTCAAATTCGCCTTGGGAGGGTTCTGCCGCCTGCTGTGGGTTGCCTAAAATTCCGCCGGACGGCCCGACTCCCCCAGGGATGCAAAGGCTGGCTCCTATACACAGCACAGAATCAGGAATATCCTGAATCAGCGATTTGGTCAGGGTTTGGTCCATTGCCGCTGGATTCGTGATCATATCCTCAGAAAATCGGAGAAGGTTGAGATTCATCTTTAGGATCTCGGTGTAACGGCACCTCTCATGCTGCATCTCCTGAAGGCCGACCACAGAGACAGAAAATCCTTGTTTGGTTTTCGTCTTCAAAGAAAAAGGCTCATACATATGTTTGGCTTAAAATCATGCAGTTTCGGTAGGTTCATTGGATGGACCAGGTATAAAGGCATGGCTTTGGTAGCACTTCAACATTGTGGCCACAAAGATTTCCATCAATTCGGGTCCATGTCTTTGTTGGAGGAGTTGTTGATTGTTGAGTAGGTCCCGGGTAACGGCCAGGGCTTCAACGTGGGGGCCGGGAATATTGATTACGGTTCTGCTGTTTGGTTCTACATGCAGGACAATCGTACTCAACAGATGTCCATTCGTCCCGAAAATTTCTCTCTTGAATGCTTCGGGGAAGAGTTCAAGCATGGCCTGACGGGTCCTGTCCGGAGCCAGGGAGAGATCAAAGTCGAAACCTCCCCCGCATCCCCCGATCAGTATAGTCAAATCATATCCTTGATCACAGTTTTTCTGGATCGCCCTTTTGATCTCCTGGCGATCATCCGGTAAAGGAGAGGTTCGTATCACGCAACATAACGGAAACCTGGCCAGGATCTCCCCTAAAATGGCAGGGCTGTTAGTGTCCGTGACAATGCCCTGGCAAAGCTCATCGCCAGTCGGCATAAGGCAAACACTCTCCAATTTCTTCATTTCCTGCTCTTTATTACCCAGCCTTCTTTGGGGCAGGAACAGCGAATCCCGTTTTTCAGCTGGTCCAAGGGGACCGTAGCCGCCTTTTCCGCCTCGACGATGTCCACCACTTCCTGGGCGGTCATGCCGGGTGTTGTCGCAACCGTCTTGATGATCCCATCCTTGTTCCTGATAATTTGTTCCGAACTGAGTTCGTAGATATCGATTTCAATCGAGTCGCCTGCAACGCCAATGACGCGTACAGGGCGATCCAAAACCTCCGCCAGTCTCTCTTCCAGTACAAATGGACGAAGCCCCTTGATCGTGACTCCGGTGATCTTGACCACGGCTTTATCCAAAAAGGCAATGACTTTTGTTTCACCAGAATGGTTCGGCATATCTGTCTCCGACTTTCTTTTTATACCCTGCTCCCTTTGACCGGGATGTCCCTTTTTGAAATGACTTTCTTGGAATCCATCCTGATGGAGTCCTTGACTCCCGGGATGATTTCTTCGGCTCTGGATAGGATCTCCTTCGCCTGCAGCTGAGGTGCATCTTTCTCGAACATATCCATGTCAATACCAATGGCCTCCAACTCTTCCCAGGCTGCTGGAGTTATGCTATGCCTGTCAATATCCAAGCCCAAAGCCGAGGCGGTCAGGAGCACCGCTGGAGAGACCCCCAGTTCAACGCCTGGTCTAAGTCCTTCTTGAAAGGCTCTAAGGATATGTTTCATCAAGACCTCCTTGGGTGCCAGGATACAGGGCAGTTTGGATTTAAGGTATTGGGCGTATTTGCCGGAGGCATGAAGGGTGTCACCAGGTTTGCATTTGACATTGGGCTGCGATCTGCTGAAACTTTCCGAAACAGACATACCAATACCCACGGACAAGACATTACCCATCAAGCCCATCAGGATTTCCCCGTCTTTCATGACCTGCAGCTGTCCCAAAATCGGCAGGAGCATCTCTTCCATGGTCACGGCGTTCATCACTTCGGTACCGGAATTATTGTTGATGGTCCGGCCTGACATGACTGAATTATGGATCGGGACTTTTTTCACCTGATAGTCGGCTCCCCGGTATAGCGGTTTTCCTGGAAATAGTGTCTTCGCAAGGCGCAGGTGCGGTTCCCGGGCTATCAATTTATCGCTCACCTCGAGTCTTTTGTTGGGCAACAGTCCGAATTCAGGATGGATTTTGCCTTTGTCCGCTGCAGCGAACATCACAATAGCCCCTTCCACAACGAGGCCATCGCTGGTGGTGGTCAGGACCTCCATATCAATGACATTGAGAGCCGCTGGTTCCTGAATCTCACGGGCCGCGGCTCCAAGGGCCTCTTCTTGAGTGAGTCCTGTCTTGTCGATGTCGGCTTGATCTATCCAGACCACATGCACGGGGCTTCCCTGCTTAGGACCCGTTCCCTTATGAAGCTGTCGGATTGGGAGTGTGGACACAGTCATAGCTTTCGTCCTTACTTTTCAATGTTCGTTGAGTGCTGGCCGCCTGTCTTGAACAGCCTCTTCGTCCAGCCCCTCCAATTCGATGTCTTCGGTCGGATGTATGATATTCAGGGATTCCAAAATAGCCTTCTTCGGATGGCCCTGATCGGTATAGCCCTTGATGATCACGGTGTGCATGGTTTCTGGCACCCGGGGTCTGACGATCAACTCCAGGGAATGAATCTCCCGATCCTTGGCCACTTCTTCCACCGCTTTCTCCACTCTGCCGGTCCTCAGGGACTGAATCTTGGCGGCGGTGAGATGTTCCAATCCCCTGATCGCCAGTTTTTTGTGGGGGGATTGGTCGATGACGGCGGTTTTCATTCGTACTGTAAATTCAGGTAAACTGGTATGCATGAGTTTCATGAAATCACCTCGTGAAAAAAATTAACCAAAGGCAATGCCCGGTAAAAAAGTGACAATTGGGGGGAACAGGTTAATAATGAGCAAAATAATTCACCGACTGATACACAGATAGGACTGGATGCTTATTCAATGCGCTGTCCAGCCAGCATCCACCTTGAGTGTCGTACCGGTAATAAATTTGGAAGCCTCTGAGGACAAAAACAGAACCGCATTGGCAATGTCGGTGGTACCTGGCAATTCGTCGAGCAGGACTTCCCCGTAGATATAGGCTCTGAAAGATTTATCCGAGAGCGCTTTTCGGGTCAAATCCGTCTCAACGTAGGTCGGGGCTACGTTATTCACATTGATTCCTTTTCCTTTCAAATCCATGGCCAGGGACTTGGTAAACCCCTCTACAGCGTGCTTGCTCGCGCAGTAGACCGTCCGTGCCGGCAGTCCGATAAGCCCTGCCTGGGAGGAAATATGTATGATTCGACCGGGTCGTTTGTCCTCAAGCATTCCTGTGACCACCCTCTGGGTGATAAAATACAGAGCTCGGATATTGACGTTGAATATGGTATCAAAATCCTCGAGTGTATTGTCCGTAAAAGGCTTGGGGATGTTGGTGCCCGCGCTGTTGACCAGGATATCCACTGGGGGTAAATCTTTGAAAATTTCTTCCCGGCCGGCCGCGGTGACAATATTACAGGCAACGGATCTTATCCTCTCTTTGTATGTTTTATCCACATGCTGGATCATTGACTCTAAACGTTCCCGGTTGCGGCCTGTGATGATTACCCTGGCCCCCTCCCTGGCAAAACCCTGGGCACAGGCTCCGCCGATGCCACCGTTCCCACCGGTAACCAAAACGGTCTTCCCTTTGACATCTTCATATCGCGAAGTCATATCCATCTCCTTATGCGCTTGTACTAGCTCCTTGTCTTAACCAACCTGTTGTAACATGGCTGCCATCAAGTCATTTGAATGGTTGAGAAGACAATTGAATTTTTATTGGTTAATTTTCGATTCATTCAATTCAATGGATAGGGAATCTGAAGGTTTCCGGTCTGATCGAATTCATACTGAAAGTCGTCTGGATCGACCTTCAAGTCCTGATCGTCCTTCAGATGATCCAGACACCCCCGTGAGACGAACAAGGTTTTCAGGTTGAGAGTGTTCTTGATGTGGACCAGGCGCAAATCGTCCCTGGTAAAAGGGCGAATGGTCATGCACATGGCCCGGATTGCCTCGTAGTCATTGGGATAGGCCAAGGGAATCTTGCCAAGCTCGGGGGCGCAGGCGGTCAGACAGTTGGCGGCAGTGATCTGAAGATCAACCTTGTCCAGGAGGCTGTTGGTGGTGAAGTCAGCTTGGCCAATGCCCACTGCGCTGCCTTTGCTGGCAAAGGTCAGATCTCTGACGTAAATGCGGGAAATTTCCGGCAGGGGGCGCTCCACGCCATACGAGCAGACATCACGGCCGACCACATTGGGATCAATGCCTTCCCCGCTTATGTCTTTGCCCATTTCATCCACGATGAGCACATCGATTTCATTCAGAGGCAGAGTGGGCAGGATAGAACGGGCTTTTTTCAAAAGCCTGTTTTCGACCCGCTGGATGTCTTTGGCGGAAGCCAGGACCAGGTCGCAGGTTTCGTGGTCCTGATTCTCCACCAGGCACACACCGAAGAGCAGGTTCGACCTGCGAATGAGCTCCCGGCCGGCAGTTGAGATGATCGTATACTGGTCATGGATCAAAGAGAGGCGGTGGTAGTGCTCGGCCCCGGTCTGGTTGCCCAGTCCGATGGCCATCATCTTCATGATTCCGCTCTCGGTGACACCGAAAAAATTGGTGTGGGGTTTGATCCGGTTGATGAGCACGAGTCCGTCTGCCTCAAAGGCGATGCGGTCGAGAAACAGGGGGATTCCGTCTGCCTCGCCCATGACCACGGTCTCCATGCACGACCTTATCGGAGCGCCAACTTCTTGTTCCGTAATCCCCAGAGCCCTCAGAACCTCGGTTTGTCCTTCCGCCGTGGCTCCTCCATGGGAACCCATGGCCGGGATGATAAACGGTTCGGCTTCGGCCTGTCTGAGCTTGGTCACTACCCTGCGCACCACGAGCGGCAGATTCGCGATGCCTCGACTGCCGACTCCCACAGCCAAGCGTTTACCTTGAAGGGGGCCGAATTCCGGGCAGATATGCTCCCATTGCCGCTCGAGTTCAGTTTCTGCCTCTATTCTCGACGGGACCAGGAAATGTTGATTGACGCGTCGCATGGACGGCAACTTAATGTTGTGCATTGTTCGGCTCCTCCATTACAGGGTGTTCTCGATCCGGGTGGTTTCCTCGTCATCCGGCCTTTCGTTGCATCGAGCATTGGATTAATCATTCCCGGACAATGCTTCCTCAACGAGCTTGATCGGATGGAGCACGGAAAGTCGGTCTCCAGGCTCCAAGTTACCGGTTAAGTTGATCTGGCAGCTGGGGCAGCCCGTAGCCCAGATCGTGGCGCCACTGGCTCGGGCATTTTCGATCTTTTTGTCAACGATTTTTTTAGAAATTTCAGGGTGCTCGTAGAAGAAGCTTCCGCCGCCTCCGCAGCAGGAATAGGTGTCCGGCACAGGGACGTAGTGGACATTGGGCAGATGAGTCAGGAGTTCCTTGACTTCAGAAGTCACTTTCTGGGTGTTTCTCAGGTGACAGGGAGCGTGGTAGGCGACCTGGTGAATGAGAGGAGGTTCGCGGGTGAGACGAGGCTTGAGCAAGTCGATATGATGAAGGACGAATTCCGAAATGTCCTGTACCCTTGAGGCCAATTCTCGGGCCGGAGTGGGATCGAGTCCGAGTTCGTCAAGAAGGGGAGCGTATTCCAGTCTCAGGGCCGAGCCGCAGGTAGCGCAGTCTACAACCACCGCAGCCACGTCCTCTCTGTTCAGTATCTTGATGTTTTGTAGCATGTTGGCCTTGGACAAATCGATGTTGCCGTGGGTGAACAGGGGCAGTCCGCAGCAGACCTGGGCCTTGGGGATTTCGACCCGATAGCCCATTTGGGTCAAGACAGTGACCACTGCCTGGCCGATCTCGTCGTAGACATAGTTGGTGGCGCAACCGGTGAAGTAGAGGACCGTGCCCTGGCTGGGACCCTCTGGTTCCACGGCTTGAGCGACCCGGTCCCGAAATGGTTTGGCGTTGAATCCAGGCAGCTTGTTGAGGGGGATGGCGCCCATCCTGAACGAGCTTAGGAGATGATCCTTCATCCAGTTCATTCCGTATTTCGAAAGCTTGCCTGCCAAATGGAGTTGGTCTTCATGGGCCAGGAGGTGGAACAGGACCTTCATCTTCCAGTTTTGGCCGCAGTCTTTGACCATTGCGGAACGCATCCGCCTGAAGAGGCGGTTATGCTCCACCCCGCTGGGGCACATGGCTGTGCAGGCGCCGCACATGAGGCACCTGCAGATCATATCGCTCAAGTAAAAGGAGGACTCCAGGTGGTGCTTGGCAAAATGCCTGATGAGTTGCACCTTGCCTCTGGGGCTGTTTGATTCGTCGCGGGCTTCCAGATAGACAGGGCAGTGCATCAGACAGAGGCCGCACTTGTTGCATTGGTGAATTTCGTCGGCTTTCAAAATTGTCCTTCCCTGGAAGAGGGTGAATCTCAAGTGAATTCTTACTCTGCAGGGACCCTCAGATAAACTTGCCGGGGTTGAGTATGCCGTTGGGGTCCAGGGTCTGCTTGATTTCGGACATGATCCGGAGAGTGGGGTGGTTCAGAGCCAGGCCGAGATAGTCTGACTTGCCCATGCCTATGCCGTGTTCGCCTGAAAGGGTCCCTCCCAGGCTGACGGCAAGTTCGAAGACTTCTCTGACGGCCTGTTCCACCCTGTTCCATTCCCCTTTATCGTTCATGTCGGTTGCGATCATCGGATGCATGTTGCCGTCCCCGGCATGGGCTATGATCCCTACCTCGAGGTCGTACCTGTCGAAGATCTCCTTCATGCCCTGAATCATCCTGGGAACTTGGCTTACAGGAACCGTGGCGTCTTCCGGTATACAGTTCGGGGCCAAACGGGCCATGGCCCCGTACGCCGACCGGCGGGCGGTCCACAATTTGTCACGTTCGGCTTGACTCCGGGCCTTTTGCACCTCCTCGGCCCCATGGGCGGCGACCTTGTCCACGATGCGCTCCATTTCCTTCTCCACACCATCTTCGTTGCCGTCCACCTCGATGATGAGCAGACCCTCGGCCTGTCTTGGCAGGCCGAGGCGGGCCGAATCCTCCACGGTATTGATGGTCTTGTTGTCCATGAGCTCCAGGGCGGCTGGCAGAATTCCGGAGCCGATGATGTCCGCAACAGAGATCGCGCAGTCACACAGATTGTTGAAGACGGCCAGGACAGTCCGATAGGCTTCAGGCAAGGGCATGACTCTCAGGGTGGCTTCGGTGATCACGCCCAGGGTGCCTTCGGAGCCGCAGAAGAGACTCTTGAGGTTGTATCCGGTAACGTCTTTGATGTTCCGGCTACCGCAACGGATTATTTCGCCGGAGGCCAGGACCACCTCAAGGCTTAAGACATAGTCAGCGGTCACCCCGTACTTGAGACATCTGGGGCCACCCGCATTCATAGCGATGTTACCGCCGATGGTGGACACGGTGTAGCTGCCGGGATCCGGAGGATAGAAAAACCCCTCCTTTGACAGCTCTTTCTGCAATTCCCCATTGACTACACCGGGCTGGACAACGGAGTAGCGATCTTGGGTGTTGATCTCCAGGATCTGGTTCATATTGATGAAGCAGAGGACAATGGCCTGGTGAAGGGGAACGGGAGCGCCGCAGAGACTGGTTCCTGCCCCGCGGGAGGTCACAGGGAGGCCTTCCCGGTTGGCTATTTCAAGAATTCCGGAGACTTCGGTCCGGCTCCGGGGGAAGAGAACGGCTCTGGGTAGAGCCTCCTCTACAAAGGCATCGTAGGCATAGCTGTAGAGATTCTCCTTGCGATCAAGGACTCGCTTCGGATCCAGGATATTGACCAGTTCTTTCTTGATCAATTTGCTGAGCATAAGGGGCCTGTATTCACAAGCTTCATGGGGCTTGATCTGTTTTATAATTTTTCTCTAGCGCTTGAAATAACGTTTTCCATCAGTGAATGAAAGGCACCGGCAATGATGCTTATATCTGAGCTGAAATGCTGCAGTTTAACTCCCATATCCGCAAGCTTCTTCGACTGCTCGGCCGTGCAGGGGTTCACTGCCGCAAGTATTGACAGGTTTTTCTCGGTGGCGCGTTCGACAACAGTTTCAAAAGCTTCTTTGATCTTGGGGTGATCGAAATCGTACAAAAGGTTCAGGCCCAGAGACAGAGCATAGTCCGTGGCTCCGAAGCAGACGCCGTCAATACCGTCTACAGAGAGGATCTCTTCTAAGTTGTCCAGAAATTCCTTGTCCTCCAACAGCGGTATGACCATTATTTCTTCATTGCTTTCTGCTATGAACTCCTCCCAGTTGAAGTTTCCGCATCTGTATTTTGCTGAGCGTACGGTCGGGTCCGCCCCCCTGACACCCTGGAGGGGAAAGCGGGCGTACCGGACGGCCTTTTCGGCATCCGCTTTACTCGCCACGTGAGGAATGACGACACCTTGTGCGCCGGCTTCAAGGGCGTTTCGAATATAGTTCTCCGCATTTTGCTTGACTCGCACCAAGGAGGCGATATTGCTGGCTTCGGCCGCCCTGATCAGATTTTCCAGCTCCAACCCGCTCTCGATGGGGACATGTTCCGTGTCGATAAAAACCCAGTCGAAACCTGTATATCCCAGCATCTCGATGATAATGGGACTTCTGCTCGTGACCACGCATCCGCAGGCCAGTTCGCCGGCCGCCAAGTTTCTTTTCAGGATGTTTCTTTGAACCATCATCTCTCCCCATTTTTGTGGTTTATTCACTCGCTGCAGGCAATTTGTTGACCGGTCCTATTCTGCAGCTTCTGCAGCTTTCACCCTGTTGGAGAGCCTGCCTATTCCCTCTATTTCGACTTCAACCAGATCTCCCGGTTGCATGGGAGCTATTCCCCTGGGGGTCCCGGTGGTAACGATGTCACCGGGATACAGGGTGAGACATTGCGACAAGTAGCTTATGATAGTTGGCACATCGAAGACGCATTGACTTGTGTAATCGTTCTGTTTCAGCTCTCCATTCAGATAGGTCCTTATCCGGAGATGCTTCGGGTCTAGATTAACAGCAATATACGGCCCGAAAGCGCTGAAGGTGTCGAAGCTTTTTCCAAGCGTTAGATTCAGAGGATCCTTTCCCACTAGATCACGCTCAGTTATGTCATTAAAGCAAGAATATCCCAGGACATGCTGCATTGCATCATCCTTGGGAACATCTTTCATCTTTTTCTTGATGACCACTGCGAGCTCTCCTTCATAGTCCACCCGCGTGGCCATTTTGGGGTAAATGATGTCCTCCGCAGGCCCGATCAGAGAGGAAGGAGGCTTCAGGAAATACAGAGGCTCCTGCGGAAGAGCCGGACCTCCGGTTTTCCGTATATTCTCCAGAGATGTGATTTCTTTTATATGCTCAAGATAGTTCTGCCCGATACAGGCGATCTTTGTCGGCTTGATAGGCGGAAGCAGTTTCACGGCTGATATCTGATGCCTTTCTCCCGTCTCCTGAGGTTCGTCCAATATCGAGCCGTTGAGTTTTAAGAGCTCCTCTCCGGCAACCATTCCATAACACACTTCACCTGCATATACATAACGCGCATACTTCATTTCCTACCTCCTTATTTGGTCCTTACTTCCTGAGCCAGTCGGGAAGAAGTTCAGGCTTGGTTCCGGCAAAACAGCACTGGTAACGGCAGATTTCACACGTTCCTCTGAAACCGGGCAATGCGGGTTCCCCCTTGATTGATTCGACTATGGAAATCGCCTTCTTGACGTTTTCTTCCGGTCCTTCGCTCACCAGAATCACCGCTCCAGCGGATTCGCCGACACCACCGGAGGCCACATGTCTCGCCTCCACGTCAGCCAGAATCTTCAGGGCTTTTATCTCGGTGACCACCTTTGCATTAGGGATGAGAAACATCCCGAAGTCGGCGCCCATGGTGTAATCAAGGGTTTTAGCTCCGGTCCAGGCGCATGCCTCCTTGACATTGGGAACCAGTTTTTCGAGGCCGACCGGCACGATATACTGCAGTCCCTGTGAGACCGCCGTTCCGAGGGTGGCTCCCATGGTGCCTCCGTCAAACCCGGAAGATATGACCGCTGCATTTCCCTCCGCATCAATGGCGTTGGCCCCCTTGATGAGAACGGTCTCTTTGTGAAAGTCGTTGAGCGCTTCAGTCGTTGTTTTGTTCGATTTTTCACCTTTGTGGAGAATGATCGGAAACGGCGTGCGCTTATCTGCGTCAGTCACACAGAGCAGTCTGTGGGAACTGGTGCCGGCAGTGAATTTTTGCGGGAGAGGTTCCGTGATCCCCAGGAGCTCCTGAGCAACATAGGCGTTGGTAGTTCCGCCGTTTACGATCACGTACCCTTTTTCGGCCGCAACGTTTGTTTCAGGCATCTGGGCAACGCCTTTTCCAATCAATCTTTTCGATTCTGACGGGGTTAACTGAAATACTGCCTTCATCTTGACCTCCTCTCTGTGTATCAGTTTTTAAATATTGCTCTAGTTCCAGTGGCATAGACTTGAAATCGTGCTTGCCCGGTCGACTGGATTCGGCCCGGATGCTACATAAGGCTGGGCAAGTAAAGACTCAACGAGGGAAACAGTATGACGATGAACAGGGCCACCACCTGGAGGGCGACAAAGGGGAAGACCCCCTTGTAGATGTCGCCCATGGTCACTTCAGGCGGGGCGATGCCCTTGAGATAGAACATGGAATAGGCAAAGGGCGGGGTGAGGAAGGACATCTGAAGATTGACGCAGACGACCATGGCGAACCAGAGCGGGTTGAAGCCGAGTTGCGTGGCGATGGGGCTAAAGATGGGTATGGTGATGAAGAGCACCCCAATCCAGTCAATGAACATGCCCAGGATGATGACAGAGATCATCATGGCCGTTAAGACGCCCCATTTTCCGATCTGGAGCTTGATCACCAGGCCCCCGATGTAGTCGGCACCGCCCAGGCCCATGAAGACGCCGCTGAACATGGTGGCGCCCACTGATACGTAGAGGACCATGGAAGATATCTTCAGGGTCTGGATGGCAGAATCGTAGACAGTCCTTACACTTAGTTTGCGGTAGCCCAGAGCTACGAGGATGGCCCCGAAGGCTCCAATCGAGGCGGCTTCCGTAGGCGAGGCTATCCCAAAGAGAATGGTCCCCAGGACCATGAAAATGAGAAAGATCGGTGGTAGGAGGTTAACCAAAAGCTCGATCAGGATCTTCCAGCCAGAGGTTTGCAGTTCCTGGTCAGAGATCGTGGGGGCGACCTCCGGCTTGAAACGACAAAGAACGAAGATATAGAGAAGATAGAGTCCGGACAGGAGGAGCCCGGGAAAGATGGCCGCGATGAAGAGCTTGGCCACGGACAGGTTGGCCGTGGGACCGTACATAAGGAGCATGACGCTGGGCGGGATGATGATGCCCAATGTCCCTCCGGCGCAGATGCTGCCGCAGGTCAGGCTCTTGTTGTAACCCCTCTTGAGCATGGCTGGCATGGCCATGAGGCCGACCGTGGTCTCGGTGGCCCCGACCACCCCGGCCGTGGCCGCAAAGATGGTGCAGAGGATGATGGTGCCGTGGGCCAGTCCACCTCTGACTTTGCCAATGGCCTTATACAAGGTGTCGAAGAGACGTTCGGCACACCCCGACTGAGAGAGAACAGCCCCCATGAAGACGAAGAGGGGTACCGCCGGCAGGACCGGATTCTGCACAAGTCCGAAGATCCGGCAAACGAACTGATCATAGACTTGAGGTGCCCAGCCGCCCATGATTCCGAAATAAAGTCCCAGGCTGGCCAGAGCAAGGTAGATGTGCACACCGCTCAAGATCAGGACCAGGACGCCGACAAACATGAGCACAGCAAGATGTTCGGGACTCATAGGGACTTCTCCGTTATGACGTAGGTGATTTTTTTGACGAATTCCGAGACGGCCTGCAGACTGAAGAGGGCAAAAGCCAGCGGGATTACGGTCTTGATGGGGTAGACCGCCGGCTGCCAGTAGCTCAAATAGGAGTGTTCCTGGATTTCCCAGGAGTAGGCCGCGTACTTGATACCGTGTTTGATGAGGATATAAAAGACCGGGATGTAGAAGACCAGCAGGGCAATGCTGTCCACCAGGGCCTGAAATCGGGGGGGGATCTGCTTAATGAGGATGTCCACCCGTACATGGTTCTTGTTTTTTAGGGCAAAAGCCCCGCCCAAGAGGAAGAAGGCGGCATACTCCATCCAGGTCAGCTCGTAGGCCCATTTGGTCGGGGATTTGAAGACATATCGCAGGATGACATCGTAGACCGTCCCGAAGGTCAGCGGGATGATGAGCCAACAGACCGCCCTGCCGGACCACTCGCTGATGGCGTCGATGGTGTGGCATATTTTACGCAATATGTGGATCATAGGTTCACCTTCTATGGCAATGCGGTTTCTGTCTGAGCGATACTGCCTTGCCAGTCTAGTAGATTTGCTCACAGACCGTACCAGTCATAAAAAAATGCCAAGGTCTGTCTTAAGTCGCGGATTGGACTTTCCAATCCCCGGCACTCTGTTGTCCCGAGTGCCGGGGTGTGAAGGTTTGGAGAAGGTTGCGAAGAGTTAGAATACCTATGGTCCCTTGACAGGGATCAAGAAGGAACTCTTACGAAGCAGGGTTATTTCCAGATCTCCACCTGGGCATCCACAGACTGCAGCTGATCGTAGGGGCCATAGTAAGACATGAAATCCTTTAGAGACTTCCAGCACTTCTGAAACATTTCGTCGTCATAGTTATCGTATTTTTCCTTGAAGCGGTCCATGATCTCCTGTTGCATTTCCGGAGGAAAGTGGACAAATTCAGTGTCGCTCTGCTGCATCTGCTGGAAAGCCTTGGCATCGGCAATGAGCCAATCCGAGAGCCCTTTGCTGATGGCGGCCTGGCAGGCCACCTCTACGGCCAGTTTGCTTTGTTCAGGCAGCTCTTCCCAGCTCTTGGGGTTGATTATCAGTTCATTAAAGGTGCTCATCTGATGGAGCCCGGGGCCGTGCCAATAGTCGCAGACCTCGTGGAAACCGAGATTCAAGTCAGAACTCGGAACGGAGAATTCGGCTGCGTCCAAGGTGCCCCGCTGCAGGGAGGGAACGATGTCCGCCGCGGGCAGGGTGACCACCGACGCCCCGATATCATTGAGGATTTCACCCCAGATGAGGGCGGTCCGGTATTTCAGGCCCTTGTAGTCCTCGAGCTTGACGATCTTGTGGTTGGCCCAGCCTCCGCCTTCTGCCCAGTGCATGGAAGCCGGCAAGACCTTGACCTTTTGGCCGTAGATTTCCTGCCAGAGTTCCTTTCCTCCACCGGACAGGACCCAACTCATATAGCCCTTGAGATCGACAAAGGCGGGAGTGGAGGAGAAGAATATGAGGCCGGGGAATTTGCCGATATTGTACCCGGACCAGCCGTGCCCGGCGTCCAGGGTACCAGTGCGGACAGCGTCATAGATTTCAAAGGCGGGAACAATTTCGCCAGAGGAAAAGACCTTGATCTTCAACTGGCCTCCGGAGAGCTTTTCCACGTTCTTGGCCCAGGACTCGGCAACCTTATGGTTCATAAGGCTTGGCGGCCACGGGGTCTGAACCTTCCAGGTGATGGTCTCTTGCTTGGCTGCTCCTGCCGCGGCACTGAAGAATAGTCCGCAAAAGGCAACCAGAGACAGACTCATCAAACAGACAAGAATCTTTCTTTTTTTCATGGCTGAAACCTCCTTTGGTTAAAATGAATGAAACAAGGAGTCCCCTGCATCTTTACAATGTTTTCATCACTTTTGATCACCTCCCTTGATATGACTTTTATCAATGCATGGACTTGTGAATAACTGACATTTTCTTTGCAACAGGGCCCAGTTCTGGTCGACTTCTTCTTGAAAACCATCGCAGTCCTTTTGGGACATGAACTTGAATCTCCCCTGAATTCGGAGATAGTCTTCGATTTTTGCCTTCTCCGGCATGGAATTGAGGTTCCAGACGGTTCCGGCCATTACTTCGTACAAGGGAAAGACTCTGGTCTTGACTGCAAGCCTGGCTACTTCTACGGACAGTTCCGGGCCGTGACGCCAGCCCGTGGGGCAGGAAGCCAGCAGGTGGATGAACCTGGTTCCTTGTATTTTTTTGGCTCTGGTAACCTTGACTTTGAGATCGTCGGGATGGCTGATCGAGGCAGTGGCGGCATAAGGTATGCGATGTGCGGCCAAGATGTCCAGGATATCTTTTTTGGGTTGGGTCTTGAGGCCGGTACTCGGCGTGGTGGTTGACCACCCCCGGGCCGGGGTGGACGAGGAGCGTTGGATGCCGGTGTTCATATATGCTTCGTTGTCGTAGCAGATGTAGAGGATATTTTCGTTGCGCTCCGCAGCTCCGGAAAGGGCTTGAAGGCCGATATCCAGGGTTCCGCCGTCCCCGGCCCAGCCCAGAACCGTTGTCTCCTCGTCACCCTGAATGTCCAGGGCTGCTCTGATGCCGGAGGCAACAGCTGCGGTGGTTTCAAAGGCCACGGACATCACCGGAACATTCAGGCAGGTATTCGGATAGATCCCGATAAAGGTGGACCAGCAGCCGGCAGGCATGACCACAATCGTCTTTGGGCCCAGGACGGGCAGGATCAGCTTCATGGCCAGGGCGGCCCCGCAGCCAGGGCAGGCCAGATGTCCCGGGGTGAAGAGTTCAGTGTGTTGATCAGTCTCCAAGCTCATGCTAAAACCTCCAGCCAATGCGAGTTCCCGATTTTTTTGGTCTCACCTTGCCCCGAGACGATTCGATGGACCATTTTGACTACCAACTCTGTGGTCAGATCCTTGCCTCCGATTCCGGCTATGAATCCATGCAGAGAAACCTCACTTTTCCGGGGAAATAAAGCGGTTTTCACCTCTTGGGCCAGGATGCCTTCAGCCCCAAATGAACAGTCCCGGTCAATGATCAGGATGCGTTTTGCCGAGGCTGTGGCCAGACGGCAGCTGGCCACTGGAAAGGGGCGGAACATGGACAAGTTGAT
>CAZUMF010000077.1:0-16440 GCA_964621385.1 uncultured Desulfohalobiaceae bacterium | reverse complement strand
GCTGCCCAGCGCAGTGCAGCGCGTCGGTTTCCTGGGGACCATCGCCTATCGTTGGCCCGGGCATGAACAGCCGGCCGATCTGACCACGCCGGGATGCCTGCAGCTCCACGAGATTCTGGCCCGGATGGGGAAACACGTGGATACCGTCTGCATGGAAGTTTCCTCCCATGCTTTGGAGCAGCAGCGAACCGCCGGTCTGCATTTCGATCTGGGACTGTTTACAAACTTGACCCATGACCATTTGGATTATCACCAGGACATGGACGCCTATTATCTGGCAAAAAGGCGCCTGTTTTTTCCGGATCAAGGCGTCCGGCCATTCCCTGTTCTGAATCTGGATGATCCCTATGGCCGGAAACTTGCGGGCGAAGCGGGCCAGGGGCTCGGGTTCGGGCTGCACCAGCAAGGGGTTCCAGGATTCGACTGTTTGCAGGGGCGCCTGCTGCGGCTGTCCAGAGAGGGACTCCGATTAGAAATGCAGTTTTGTGGAGTGCGCTGGGAGCTTTACTCCCCGCTGCTGGGGCGGCACAATGCCTCCAACCTTCTGGCGATTCAGGCCGCGGGACTCAGGTTGGGCCTGACTCCCGAGGCCCTGGAGTCTTTGTCCGATTTTGCCGGGGTGCCGGGTCGCCTGGAACGAATCCCGGGGGCGGGGCGGGGCTATGTTTTTGTCGACTATGCCCACACCCCGGATGCCTTGGACAATGTGCTGCAATCCATTCGCGAAGTCGATTTCAAGCGGGTGATCGTTGTCTTTGGATGCGGCGGCAATCGGGACACACACAAGCGGCCCCTCATGGGTCAGGTGGTGGCCCGGTATGCGGATGTCGCTGTTTTGACCTCGGACAATCCGCGGGATGAAGACCCGCCGGCCATCATGCAGGACGTTGCCGCCGGGCTGCAGGACGCCCCCGGGCTGGTGCAAGAACCAGACCGGGCCAAGGCCATCGAACTGGCCCTGGATGCGGCCGGGCCGGATGATGCGGTGCTCATTGCCGGCAAGGGGCATGAAACGTATCAGGAAATCAAGGGGGTGCGTTACCCCTTCAGTGATCAGGATATTGTGAAAGCAATTGGAAATTAGAAATTGCCCGGCTTCGCTTAGAAGCTTCCGTCTTCGCTTGAGAGCTTCGACGAGACAAGTCGCCGCGGCCAGCGGGAAATTGGCAAGAAAAGAATACAGAGAAGCAGAGTGTTCAAATATCAGAACTCTTATAGACATTACGGCGTTGAATCTTAATACTCTAAAATAATGAACAATGTCTGGAATGATCTTAAAAGTGGATATTCTTTTGGTTTCGGGTGTCGGGTGTCGGGAAGGCTAAATCCGCAGAATCCTCAAAAGGTCTGTTGGAGCAGTATAGAACGCGATGAGGACGAGCCGCACATGAACATGAGCCTGTCGGAAATTGGACGAGTGCTCGGGGCCGTAGGAGACTACACCCTCTTTCGTGATCTTCTGGTCACCGGCGTGAGTACGGACAGTCGTTCCGTGCGGCCGGGGGATCTTTTTGTCTGCCTGTCCGGAAACCGCTTCGACGGCCATCATTTCGTCTGGGAGGCGGTCCATAAGGGAGCGGCGGCTGTTCTGGTGGAGCGCCCGCTCATGGATTTCAACGGGGAGATACCGCTCTTGCTGGTCAAAGACTCCCTGCAGGCCCTGGGGAGGTTGGCCGCTGAATGGCGGCGCCGCTTTCAGGGGCTGGTCCTGGGGATCACCGGGACTGCGGGGAAGACCACGGTCAAAGAATTCTTGAGCTCCATTCTCGCCACCCGGTCCAGGGTGGGGAAGAATCATAAAAACTGGAACAACCGACTCGGTCTGCCGCTTTCCATCCTGGGCTTCAGCTCCCGGGAGCAGTACTGGGTCCTGGAGGCCGGAGTGAGTGAAAAACATGAAATGGAGGACTTGGCCTCCATTCTCAAGCCTGACCTGGCAATCCTCGTGAATGTCGGACCCTGCCATTTGGAGGGTCTCGGGGATGTGGACGGGGTGGCAGCCGAAAAATGCCGTTTGTTTGCGTCTGTGCCGTCAGGGGGCTCTGGTCTGGTGGGTCGGGATTATCCGGAGATTTTCGCCCATCTCCCCGAACGAGAGGATCTTCAGCTGTTGAGCTTTTCAGCCACGGAGAGCGGGGGGCTGTACACCGGTCGCTGCCTGCAGACAAGCGCATCGGAAAGCCGGTTTTCACTGCAGCTGCAGCAGGGGGAGCTGCAGGTCGCCATTCCCTATTCCGGGAGGTTCATGCTGGAAAATGTCCTGGCCGCGGCTGCAGCGGCCGATGTTCTGGGTCTGGACCGCGACAGCATACAGGCCGGTCTGGCGTCGGCCCAATTGCCCGAGCATCGGTGCCAGATCCAAGACCTGGGAAAATTTCAGATCATCGACGATTGCTACAATGCCAATCCGCTGGCCATGCGCTGCGCCATATCCAATGTCGCGGAAATCAGGGGTGAAGCCCCGCTGGTTCTGGTCCTGGGTGAAATGAAGGAACTGGGGACGTTTGGACCCAAGGCCCACGCAGCCTTGGGGGAGATGGCGGCCCAAACGGACTGTGCCGGTGTGATCTATTATGGCGGCTATAGTGAGGACGTCCGGAGTGGGTTTGAGAGAGCCGGCGGCCGGGGAAATTTTGAGCCGATCGGCAGCAAACGGGAATTCCGTGATGTCTGGCGGCGCTGGGGGCTCGAGGAAGGGTTTGTTTTTTTCAAAGGATCCCGGGGATGCGGCCTGGAAGCCTTGCTTGAGATCCTGGTCCAGGAGATTGCCTGATGTTTTATCACCTGCTCTATCCCTTGAGTGATGCCTTCACTCTCTTCAATGTCTTTCGCTATATCACCTTCCGCTCCGTGTATGCCCTGGTCACGGCCCTGCTGCTGAGCATCCTTTTGGGGCCCAGATTCATCGCCTGGCTGGAAAAGATCAAGTACCGCCAAAACATACAAAAGGATGTGACCAATCATCAGAAAAAACAGGGAACACCGACCATGGGCGGCATGCTGATCTGGGGCAGCCTGGTGTGCAGTGTCCTCCTGTGGGGCGATTTGACCAATACCTATCTCTGGCTGACCCTGTTCCTGTTTTCAGGGTATGCCCTCATCGGCTTTGTTGACGATTACCTGAAATTGAAGAAACAGAGAAACAAGGGACTGAGTATCAAGGGGAAATTCCTGGCGCAGCTGGTACTGGCCGGGGCGGCCGTGAGCGTCCTGATCGCCCTGCCCGGGTATTCGAGTACGCTCTATGTCCCTTTTTTCAAGTCCCTGCAGCCGGACTTGGGCTGGTTGTATCTCCTCTTCGCCCTGGCTGTGATCGTGGGGTCGTCCAACGGCGTCAATCTCACGGACGGCCTGGATGGACTGGCTATCGGGCCGAGTATCATTGCGGCCGGCTGTTTGACCATCTTTGTCTATGTGGCCGGTCACGCGGAATTGGCCGAGTATCTTCAAGTGGCTTCGGTGAGCGGCGTGGGTGAAGTGACCGTGTTTTGCGGGGCCCTGGTGGGATCCGGGCTGGGATTTTTGTGGTTCAATGCCTACCCGGCCCAGGTCTTTATGGGCGATGTGGGCAGCCTGAGCATCGGCAGCGCCCTGGGGTTTATCGCCATACTCTGCAAACAGGAGCTCGTGTTGGTGATTGTGGGTGGATTGTTCGTGATCGAGACCATTTCCGTGATCCTTCAGGTGGGCTACTTCCGTTTTACCGGGGGAAAACGGATTTTCCGGATGGCCCCCCTGCATCATCATTTCGAGATGATCGGCACCCCGGAATCCAAAATCAGCGTTCGATTCTGGATATTATCGATCCTCCTGGCCTTGGTTGCCTTGAGCACCTTGAAGCTGCGGTGATGAAGACGAGCCGAACGCGGAGCGGGGAACGGGGAACGCGGAACGGGGAACGGGGAACTCGGAGCGCGGAGCGGAGAGCGGAGAGCGGGGAGTGGGGAGTGGGGAAGGCAGAAGGCGGAAGGAAGAAGGGAGAACGGGGAAGGCGGAATGCGGAAGGGAGAACGCGGAAGGCGGAAGGGAGAACGCGGAAGGCGGAAGGGAGAACGGGGAACGGGGAACGCAGAAGGAAGAAGGCAGAAGGAAGAAGGGAGAACGCGGAACTCGGAGTGCGGAAAGTGGAACGGGGAAGGGAGAACGCGGAGCGGAAGGCGGAAGGCGGAATGCGGAAGGGAGAAGGCGGAAGGGAGAACGGGGAAGGCGGAAAGCGGAAGGGGGAAGGGGGATTGTGGTGGTTGAAGGCCGAACAGTGAAGGTATATTGATCCAATGTTGGTTTTTGAAACAAAGACTGCTTGTCCTTTGATTCCAACGACAGAATCGTGAAAAAGGCACGTTGGAACAGGAGAGAATGAATACGGCAATGGATCCACTGCTTCGCGCGGCCAGGGAACAGAAAAGAGGGTTTGCTCTGGAGAACAAGCAGGTTGTGGTTCTGGGCGCGGGCCGCTCCGGGGTGGCGGCTGCGAAACTGGCCAAGGCGGCAGGCGCAACAGTCAGGCTGCTTGAAAAAACGAAGACAGCCCCCGATTTGAAAACCCAAAAGGCCTTGGCAACGGCGGGTATTGCCCTGGAACAGGGGATCCATTGTGCAAGGCAGTTTCAGAATGCTGATCTGCTCGTACTCAGTCCGGGCATTGCCAGGCGGGAGATCAGCGCCCTGCTTCCGGCCGGGGACAGCCTGCCGGTGTATTCCGAACTCGAGGTGGCCTCCTGGTTTCTGAATGAATCCATGATTGCCGTGACCGGGAGCAACGGAAAAACCACCACGGTCAGTCTGCTGGCACGGATTTGTGAAGCGGCCGGACAGACGGTCTTTCTAGGAGGCAACATCGGGACCCCGTTATCGGACTATATTCTGAACAGGCCCTGCGCCGAGAGAGTCATCCTGGAGGTGAGCAGTTTCCAGTTGGAGCATACCTGGACGTTTCATCCGGATGTTGCTGTCCTCTTGAACTTTCATGCGAACCATCTGGATTACCACGAAAGCCTGGATGCCTATTGGCGGGCGAAAATGAAAATCTTTGCCAACCAGGGGGAAGGGGACACGGCGATTCTTCCCGTTGATCTCAAGTCGGCCTTGGAGCAATGCCGGGAAATCAGGGCCAGGACACACTTTTTTCAGGGAAATCCACGATTTTCCTGCCCGAATCTTCCGGGAGCGCATAATCAGGCCAATATCCAGGCGGCTGTTCTGGCCGGCCAGTGTTGCGGCATTCCACCGGAGCAGGCGGCTGACGCCGTCCAGGCCTACCAGGGACTGCCGCACCGGCTGCAGCCTGTTGATGCGGTCAAGGGGGTGCGCTTTGTCAACGATTCCAAAGCGACCACAACCGAGGCCCAGGAAGCGGCGTTGAAGAGCTTTCAAGAACCGGTATTGCTGCTGGCCGGTGGCAGGCTCAAAGGCGGAAGCCCCCAACGCTTGCGGGAATTGATGGTCGAACGGGTCAAAGTGGCGGGCTTGTTTGGGGAGAGCCGGGAGATCTTTGAAGCGGCCTGGGGGGAGGCGGTGCCCATGTTCTGGGAGCCGACGCTTGAACAGGCCTTTCAGGAGATCGTTTCCCTGGCCCGCCCCGGGGATGTTGTCCTGCTCTCTCCAGGGACATCGAGCTTTGACCTGTTTGAAAATTATGAACATCGGGGGCAGACCTTTATTGATTTGGTCAAGGAGATTGCCGGTGCGGGGAGCGTCTGAACAGAGGCCGGCGGCCTCTCCTGCCCGAAAAGACCAGGGGGATGCCCTGGATCTTCCCCTGTTGCTGGCCGTCCTGGTCTTGATGGCCCTGGGGCTGCTCATGGTTTTGAGCTCCAGCGGGGTCATGGCGGAAAAGATCAAAGGCGACGCCCTGTTTTTTTTCAAGAAACAGGCTGTGCATTCCATTGCAGGCCTGTTTCTGATGTGGGCCATTCTCTATTTGCCCGGAAGGTTTTTTTATCGAACGGTTTACCTCTGGTTATTAGGCAGCATCGTTTTGCTGGCCCTGACCTTGACTCCTCTGGGGATTACGGCGGGAGGGGCCAGCCGCTGGCTTGACCTGGGCTGGATCTCCTTTCAGCCTCTGGAGGTCTCCAAAATAGGACTGGTGCTCTATCTGGGATATTTTTTCAGTCAAAAACAGGACAAACTCAAGACGTTCAGTGTGGGCTTTTTCCCGCCCTTGCTCTTCACCGGGGTCATGGCCGGCCTGCTGCTGCTGCAGCCCGACTTTGGGGGAGCGGTGTTTCTGATTCTTCTCTTTCTGCTCTTGAGCCTGGTGGCCGGGACCAGTTTCACCTATCTGCTGGGTTCAGTGCTGCTGAGTGCTTCTCTGGCCACGATCATGATTGTGCAGGCCCCGTACCGTTTGGAGCGCTGGCTGGCCTTTTTGCATCCCTTTGAGAATGCCCAGACGAGCGGATATCAGCTGGTGCAATCCCTGTATGCCCTTGGTTCCGGGAATCTGTTCGGCCAGGGACTGGGGGCGGGCAAACAAAAATTGTTTTTCCTTCCGGAAGCCCATAACGATTTTATCCTGGCCGTGCTCGGGGAAGAGCTCGGCTTTCTCGGTCTTTCCCTGGTGTTCACCTGTCTCGGGACCATTGTGTACAAGAGTTTTCGAATCAGTCTCAGACAGCAGGATCTCCAGGACCGGCTGACCGGCGTCGGCCTGGCCCTGGTCATCGTGCTGGGCGCCTTTTTGCATGCGGCTGTGGTGCTGGGATCGGTCCCGCCCAAGGGACTGCCCTTTCCCTTTGTCAGTTACGGGGGATCCAATCTCCTGACCATGTTTTTTTGTGCGGGCATGATTCTCAAAATCGGGATGCAACGCAGATAATAAATGACTTATCGTTTAATCTCTGTCATAGAAAACAAGAAAATGTGTTGCTCCGAAGCAGTTGAAGTCCTTGGTAAAGAAATTGGAAATTGGCAAGAAAAGAATGCAGAAATGCAGAGTGTTCTATAAAGCCTCAGCAAATTTCAAATTTCGAATTTCGAATTTCTAAATTCGAAGTGAACCTGTAACCTTTGGTTTTTCGGGTCTAGCCGGCTTTGGGAGGGTGTGGACACAGTGAAACGGGTGGTCATTGCAAGCGGCGGGACCGGGGGGCATATCTTCCCGGCTTTGGCTGTGGCCGAAGCCATGAAGCGCCATTTCCCACAGGTCCAGCTCCTCTTTATCGGCGGAGACAAAGGCCCGGAGGCGGACCTGGCTCGAGAATCCGGTCTGGACTTTCAGGGGCTCCCGGCCAGGGGGGTTTTGGGAAAGGGGCTTGGGAAATCGCCGGGGACAGTCTGGTGGCTCGTCAAGAGTTTTGTGCAATGCAGAGGCCTGTATCGCAGGTTCGATCCCGAACTGGTCATCGGGTTTGGCAGCTACGCCAGTTTTGTTCCGGTGTTTCTGGCCTGCCTCCAGAAGAGGATCACCGCAATCCACGAGCAAAACAGCGGACCGGGGGTGAGCAATAAAATGCTCGGCAAGCGGGTGGCCAAAATCTTTTTGTCGTTTGCCGATGAAAAGCACATGTTTGATCAAAAGAAGGTCATGATCTCCGGAAATCCCGTCAGACCCGAGCTGATTGATGCCGCAAGCCGGGCCGCAAAGAATTACGGAAACAATCAGACCGGGAAAAATGTGCTTGTTCTCGGCGGCAGCCAGGGGGCCAGGGCCATAAACGAAGCCATTCTCAAGGCCTTGCCCGGTTTGAAGATGCACGACGTCCGCCTCCGGCATCAAACCGGAGCCAGGGATGTTGAAAAGACCAGGCAGGCCTATGCCGACGCGGCAATGGACCCTGAACAGGTCTGCGGGTTTATTCAGGACATGGCCGAGGCCTATGCCTGGTCGGATCTGGTGGTCTCCAGAGCCGGCGCTTCAACCGTGGCGGAATTGATGACGGTTGGCCGGCCGAGTGTCTTGATCCCCTTTCCCTATGCCACTGGGCGCCATCAGCTGACCAATGCCAGGGAACTGGAGAAACAAGGAGCGGCCATGGTCCTGGATCAGAGCTACCTCGATGCCGTGGATCTGGGAAAAGTGATCACGGATCTTCTGGCCGCCCCGGACCAGCTCCTGGATATGGGACGGGCCGCCAGGGGTTTAGGCCGGCCTGACGCCGCGTCCTGTATTGTCGAGGAACTGGAGCGACTGCATCAGGAACACAAAGGCAGAAGCCTGCTGGTTTGAGCAACAAATCATGAAAAACAGTATCAAACACATTCATATGGTGGGGATCGGCGGCTCCGGTATGAGCGGAATCGCGGAGGTGCTCATCAACCAGAATTACCGGGTCAGCGGATCGGATATCAGTGAAAACAAGGCCGTGCGCCGCCTGCAATCAATAGGGGCCCGAATTTGTCTGGGGCACGACAAAGCGCATGTGGGACAGGCGGATGTTCTGGTCAAGTCCACGGCGGTGGGAGATGAGAATCCCGAGGTTCTGGAGGCCAGACGACGCGGCATACCGGTTATCCCCCGGGCGGAGATGCTCGCCGAGCTGATGCGCTTGAAAACAGGGCTGGCCGTGGCCGGCACCCACGGCAAGACCACAACCACGTCATTGCTGGGGACCGTGTTCATTGATGCGGGATATGATCCCACGGTGATCATCGGCGGGCGTCTGAACAGCCTGGGCACCCACGCGCTGCTTGGGGAGGGCGAGTATTTGATTGCCGAGGCTGATGAATCCGACGGCTCTTTCCTCTGTCTGTTGCCGATCATGACCCTGGTCACCAATGTCGACGGCGATCATCTGGATTACTATCCTGATCTGCAGGCGATAGAGGACGCCTTTGTCCGTTTTCTGAACCAGATTCCTTTTTATGGCACGAATGTCGTCTGCGGCGATGATCCCGGGGTGCAGCGCCTGCTGCCCAGGGTCAAGCGGCCGGTGGTGAGCTACGGCCTGGAGCCGGGGAACGATATCCGGGCCGAGATTCTGGAGCTGGGAATACACAGCCGCTTTGCGGTGCTGCTCGGGGATCAACCCTGGGGCGAGGTGCATTTGGCCCAGCCCGGGGTGCACAATGTATTGAATTCCCTTGGGGTCATCGCCTTGGCCCTCCAGGCCGGCATCCCCAAAGCAGCCATTCTCAATAGCTTGAAGCAGTTCACCGGTGTTGGCCGGCGTATGGAGAAAAAAGGGGAGGCCGGGAGGGTTCCGGTGGTGGATGATTACGGTCACCATCCCACCGAGATCAAAACGACCCTGCAGGCCATGCGGCAGGTCTATCCGGACAAACGCCTGGTGGTGGTTTTTCAACCCCACCGCTTCAGCAGGACCCAGGCCTTGTTCGGCGATTTCTGCCGGGCTTTTGACGAAGCGGATGTCTTGCTGCTGATGGAGGTCTACCCGGCTTCGGAAGACCCCATTCCCGGAATCAACGGAGCCGGCCTGTTGCAGGGCATCCGACAGGTCAGCCGGGTCGATTCTCTGTTTTGTCCGGATGCGGAGAGCTGTGTGCAGGTTTTGCACGAGCGGACCAGGGACGGTGATGTGCTGCTGACCCTGGGGGCCGGCAATGTCTGGCAGGTGGGGGAGCGTTTTCTGGAGTCTGCTTCGCCAGGTGGAGGGCTCGTATGAAACTTCAGCTGTCCGCAATTTTTATGCGCCATAAAAATTGAGAGAGGGTATGCGCGTTATTCCGGAGCCGAGCCTACAGGAGCGAACCACCTTGGGACTGGGGGGAAAAGCCCTGGCTGAAGTCTGGATGGACGAGGATCAGGACTGGGAACGCTTGCCGGACCTCCTGCAGCAATACGGAGGGAAGCCCTTGATTCTGGGACACGGCAGCAATGTCCTGGCCCCTGATACGGATCTTCCCGTGGTTGTGATCCGACAGCCCAGGGCTCCGTCCGCGTTTTCCCGGCACAGTGACGGCCGGGGAGAGGCCCTTGTGCAGGGAGGACAGACCCTGGCCGGATTGCTGGTGGAGTGCAGGCGACGCGGGTTGAGCGGGTTGGAAGGACTGATCGGCATTCCAGGGACGGTTGGCGGCGCTGTGGCCATGAATGCCGGTTCGTATGGGTGCTCCTTTGGAGATCGGCTGTGCGGGCTTGAGGTCTGGACTGCAGAGCAGGGTGTGTTCTGGATCAAAGCCGGGCAGTTGCGCACCGGGTATCGGTCTTTTGATCCAGGGCTCGGCGAGCGTTTCTGGGCGACAACCAGGGTGAAGCTGGATTTAGCTGCCGGCCGTCCCGAGACAATGCAGTCCACGATGCGTGAGGTGTATTGCCGGAAAAAAGCCGGTCAGCCCCTCTTGACGCGAACCTGCGGCTGTGTCTTTAAAAATCCGGACCCCCTGGTCTCCGCAGGCAAGCTCCTGGACAGTTGCGGCCTGAAGGGATTTCGGGTCGGGGATATGGGCTTTTCCGAGAGGCATGCCAATTTTCTGATCAACCACGGTCAGGGGAAAAGTGCCGACGCCCTGGAACTCATTGCCATTGCCCGTGAGCGGTGCCGAGAGAATTCGGGGTTCGAACTTGAGCTTGAAGTCAAATGCCTCTAAGCGTGATGGATTGAACCGGTCAATCCGGGGCGGGGTTTGGTTATGGGGACGCTTGTCATCCGAGTTCTGCAGCTGAGTGCTTTTGTCCTGCTTTTAGGGGGCGTGAGCTGGGGATTGCTGCAAGGCTATGACTGGCTGCTGCACACACCGGTCATGCAGATCACGGAGATCCGCATTTCGGGCAACCGGCATTTCGATGATGCCCGCATCGAGTCCATGTCCGGGATCAGGCCGGGCGACAACAGCATGGCCGTGCATATCAAAAAGGTGGAGGCCGCCCTGGAGCAAAATCCATGGATTGATTCGGTCAGCATCCGCCGGGAGCTGCCGCATACGGTGCACATCACAGTCGATGAACGCGAACCTGTATTTTGGGTTCAGCAGGATAACGCGGTGTATTACGCCGATCAAAAGGGCCAGGCTATCGGACCGGTTCAGGCCGAGAATTTCGTGTCTTTGCCCCATCTCGTCTTTGACACGGGATCGGCCTTGCAGGCACGGAAGCTGGATTCTCTGTGCAGACAGTTCGCCGGCAAGGCCTTTCCCTTCAGTCTTGCGGAATCCAGTTGGGTCCGATTTCTGGCCGGCGGTGAAATCGTCGAATTTTTTCTGCAGGGACGCAACATGAAAGTTCGTTTGAAGACCCGCAATCTGCAGTTGAATATCAGCAGATTACGAAAAATCTGGCGGGATCTAGACCAGCGGCGGGAACTGGAGACGACGTCCATGATTTGGACTGCCGGCCATCTGGGATGGGTGAAAAAGGAGAATCAGGTATGAGTTCAAAGCCGGAAATCATCGTGGGTCTGGATATCGGGACCACAAAGATCTGTGTGGTGGTCGGTGAAACCACACCCGAAGGCGTGGATGTGGTGGGGATCGGCATGAACCCCTCCACAGGACTCAGAAAGGGCGTGGTGGTCAATATTGAACAGACGGTTCAGTCCATCAAAAAGGCCCTGGAAGAGGCTGAACTCATGGCCGGCTGTGAAATCCGGAGCGTTTTTGCCGGGATCGCCGGCAGTCATATCATGGGCTTTAACAGCCACGGGGTGATTGCCGTGAAAGGCGGGGAGGTGACCCAACGCGATGTCGAGCGGGCCCTGGACGCAGCCAAGGCTGTGGCGATTCCCCTGGATCGGGAGCTGATTCATATCCTGCCCCAGGAGTATATCGTGGATGATCAGGGCGGCATTGAAGACCCGGTGGGCATGGCCGGGGTGCGGCTGGAGGTCAAGGTGCATATTGTTACCGGGGCTGTGTCCAGCGCCCAGAATATTGTTCGATCCTGCCACCGGGCCAGTCTGGATGTCTCCTCCATTGTCCTGGAATCACTGGCGTCATCCGAGGCCGTGCTCACCGAGGAGGAGCGCGAAATCGGTGTCGCCCTGGTGGATATCGGCGGCGGGACCACGGATTTGTCCATTTTTTCCCAGGATTCCATCAAGCACATCTCGGTATTGGCTTTGGGGGGCGCCAATTTAACCAATGATATCGCCTTTGGTTTGCGCACCCCGATGCGCAGCGCCGAAAAGATCAAGGTCGAGAAAGGCTGTGCCATTGCGGATATGGTCCAGACGAACGAAACCATTGAAGTGCAGAGCGTGGGCGGGCGGGAGCCCCGCACCGTCTCCAGGCGGGTCCTGGCTGAGATCTGCGAACCCAGAATCGAGGAGATTCTGGGACTGGTGGATCAGGAGTTGATCAAGTCCGGATATAAAGAGCTGGTGGGAGCCGGGGTCGTCTTGACCGGGGGCTCTTCCCTGATCCACGGAATCGAAGATTTGGGGGAGCAGGTTTTTAATCTGCCGGTTCGCGTGGGGTATCCCAGAGGCATCGGCGGATTGAAGGACGTGGTGGATAATCCGAAATTCTCCACAGCCGTGGGCTTGCTGCTGCACGGGGCGGATTCGAAACGAACCGGGCTGCGTCTCAGAATCGCCTCGGGCGAGAAACGGATGTTTCAAAGGATACTCACCTGGATGCGCCGCTGGTTTGCCGATGTCACATGATTTTTGAGGGGAAGACCCCTCAAAAATCATACATTTGAGAAAAGCTGTCCTGGAGTCCTGGTGATATGGGTCAATGGAAAAACTTCGCGGGTCATTCCATTCAAGGGGGAATGTTCAACACATAGATACTTCTGTGAGAGAGACATTGTACATTGAACAGAGAGATCCCTTTACAGAGACAAGAGGATCTTCGGCAACCAAACTCAATGTCTTTCTCACAGAAGTATAAAGGAGGTCAGCATGGATTTTTTGGAAATTGAACCGGAAGGCAATGCGCAGATCAAGGTGATCGGTGTCGGAGGCGGCGGGGGTAACGCCATCAACAACATGATCAATTCCTCGCTCAAGGGTGTGTCCTTTATCGCCGCGAATACCGATGTTCAGGCCCTGAAGCATTCAGTGGCCGAGCACAAGCTGCAGCTCGGCGAAAAATTGACCAAGGGATTGGGGGCCGGGGCCAATCCGGATATCGGCAAAGAAGCGGCCAGGGAAAGCGTGGACACGCTCAAGGAGATGCTCGGCGGCTGCGATATGGTCTTTGTGACCGCCGGCATGGGAGGCGGCACCGGGACCGGAGCCGCTCCGGTGATTGCCGAAGCCGCCAAAGAAATCGGAGCCCTGACCGTCGGCGTGGTGACCAAGCCCTTCTTTTTTGAAGGCAAGCGCAGACTGCAGGCCGCGGACAAGGGCATTGAAAGCCTCAAGGAAGTGGTGGACAGTATCATCACCATACCCAACGACCGCCTGCTGTCTCTGGCTTCGAAAAAGGCTTCCTTTATTGAAATGTTGAAAAAGGCGGATGAAGTCCTGTACTATGCCGTCAAAGGCATTTCCGACTTGATCATGGTTCCCGGCCTGATCAACCTGGATTTCGCCGACGTCAAAGCCGTGATGTCCGGCATGGGCCTTGCCCTGATGGGGACCGGCATCGGCCAGGGCGAAGGCCGGGCCAAGGAGGCCGCGATGAAGGCCATGACCAGCCCCCTGCTGGAGGATGTCTCCATCGAAGGGGCCCAGGGCGTGCTCATGAATATCACCTCGGGTCTGGATTTGACCATCGATGAGGTCAGTGAGGCTGCCAGTGCCATATCCGAGGCCGCCAGCGGGGACGCTCAGATCTACTTCGGGACGGTGTTTGATCAGGATGTCACGGACGAGCTCAGAATTACGGTGATCGCCACCGGGATCGAGTCCAAAGAGGGCCGGTTCGAGACTGAGGACTCCAAGATCACTTCCCTCAAGGGATTTCAGCAGGGACGCCGGCAACCGGGCCAGAAAGTGCGCACGCAGGCTGACGAAGATCTGACGATTCCCACCTATCTGCGTAAGGACAGTTCTGCGAACGCGGAGCCCCACGAAGTCAAACGCTTTCAGCAGGAACAGGCGGTTGGCGACGAGTCCCAAGAGTCGGGTGAAGAGGAGTTTGTTTTTGAAGAAAATGAATTCGAGATTCCGTCATTTATTCGGCGGCAGGCCGATTGATCCATTTCACAGCGTGAAGCACGCTGTGAAATGGATTTGCATACTGATCTCGCGTGCCGGTTTCTGGAATGGTCCGGATTTCAGACAAGCCGTCTTTGATACGGCAGTGTTCCGAGATCAGTATTTATGGTTCATGAACCCTGATGGGCATGCCTGCTCCCCGTCAATCACGAAGCCTTGCATTTTCCCCTGTGTTCACTGACCTCCATGCAAAAACAATCAGGCCCGGGACGAGGAATCGTCCCGGGCCTGATTGTTTTTGGTTCGAGTCCAAACAATTCTTATTGTTTGGACTTAGAAACCGAATTCACCGTCAGACATACCGCCGCCGAAACCGAATTCCCCTTCCGGTTCCTTGGTGGCGCCTGAATCGGCCGGAGCGGCTTCTGCCGCGCCCCCGCCGCCTTCACCAGAGACTGTGACCACGCCGTGCTTTTTGACTTCCTCGATCTTGGCCAACAAATCGTCAACCTTGCTCAGATAGTCGTCCACTTTGGCTGCGGAGGCCACGATCTTTTTCTCTCCCTCGTCCTGCATCTGGGCTTCATAATCGGCAACCTTGGTTTCCAGGGCTGCAATTTTTTTCTTGTTTTCTTCCAGTTGGCCTTCGTATTCCGCGACCTTGCCCTTGAGTTCCCTGGCTTGGGTCCTGTATTCCTCCAGTTGGGAAAACAGGCTGTTGACCTCTTCCATGACATCCGGGGGAAGGCTCATGAGGGAAACATTTTCGCCGAGTTCAGTGACATCTTCTTTTTTCAATCTGGCCAGTTCAGGATGTTGTTCATAGATCCAGGCCTTGGAAAGACCGGACGCAAACGGGGCGAATTCCTTGTCGACCTCTTGCTGAGTGATGAAACCGAGAAGATTCATGACTTCCTCGTTGTAGGTACCGGCCGGACCTCTCATGTACGACACGAATGTCTGCATGGGGAATACTTTCCGTGCATCTGCCATGGCAGCCTCCTTTATGAAATTGACATTGAAAGATTCTGTGCAGTTCAGGGTTGAACAGCCCTCGTCCGGGCTCCCATCCGGCTTCCAATCGGACGAGAGCCCAGACGATCAGATAACATAGAGTTTGTTCTTGTCCGATTCGATTTCCGTGCCCAGGCGGCCGTGCCGTCTGGCATAGGTCAAAGCGGCAACTCTGTAGACCAGATGGCCGAGTTTGGACCAGGGCGTGTAGGCGATGAGCATGAACACCGAAATCAAGTGCAGATAATAGACAAAATAGGCCAGTCCGGCCACCTCGGCGATCCGGAAGATCTGGCTCAGCATGCCGGTGACGGCCACGACCCAGATCACAACGATGAGATACCAGTCATAGTAGGAAGACTCATCCTTGTCGCTAGGATTCAAGCGGCGTTTCGTCAGATAGATCAAGCCGACGAACAGGCCGATGGCTCCGATATTGGCCAGGATCTTCACCGGATTCCAGAGGGCCATGGGATAGGGCATGTGCAGAAAGGGCAGGACCTTGCCCCCCCAGTGGGTGAAGGCCACAATTCCGGTGACCACGGCCAGGGCAAGAAAACTGTAAAACAGGACCAGATGCCCCTTGAATTTGGTCTCTTCGGCTTCTTCCTCCCCACAGTCCTTCCATTTCTTGTGGGTCACGATTTCGTCCTTCAAAACCTGGTACAGGCTGACCCACATGTTTTGCGGGGGATGATAGCCCACAACAAAGGTCTTCGGCCGGCTGTCAAAGCCTTGGTAGAGTTTGGCGATGCCCCGGATGAAGGTATACACCGCAAAGAAGAAGACGAACACAAACACCGGGTCGATGGTGTAATCGCCGGGAAAAATGAGCCCGAATTCAATCTCTCCATGCTCCGTCAAGGGAAAGGGCGTCCCCTGCATGCTGCCGGTGACAAACCAGACCAGGAGATAGATGATGGCCGGAATGGCGATGAGTTTCGGCAGGTGCTTGACGGAACTCATCCATTTGCCGATAAACCGGGGGCCCATCAGATTCCTGTAGGCCATGTTCCGGAGGGCGGCCATGAGTTCCCCGGGCTTGGCCCCGCGCGGGCATTGTTCGGAGCACTGCCCGCATTTGTGGCAGAGCCACATGTCGATGTCATTCACAAGCCTGTCTTTCAGGCCCCATTGCGCCCAGACCATCTCCTTCCTTGGAAAGGCTCGATCCAGGGGAGATAGGGGACAGACCACACTACAGGTCGCGCACTGATAGCATTTTTTCAAATCCTGACCACCAATGGCTTGAAGCTCCTGCACAAACTCCAAATCAGGCTGAATCTTGACTGGTTCAGTCATATTCCTCTCCTTCTCTACGTATGCTCGTCATAGATTGACTATTTCTCTCTTTGGGAACCGAATCATCAGTCTTGATGTCCTGTCCGGGATATCCGATTTTCGGTTTTGTGGGTTGTAGGCGCGTCAAGCCGAAAACCACTTTTATGAAGCTCTAATGGGGTTTGTTGCCGATCGTGTT
>CAZUMF010000076.1:0-16500 GCA_964621385.1 uncultured Desulfohalobiaceae bacterium | reverse complement strand
TCCGTTCAAAATCGCCTCGTTGGCCTCCTCTTCGGAATCGAAGCGGCGGGCCGCTCCTTCAAAAGGGTACATGTCCGGATGCACGGCCCCGGGCTTGGTCACAGCGCCGTCCGGAGCCAGGTTGCCCTTTAAAATCGCCAGCCCGCCTGTTGCACTCCAGGGATCGGCCATGCTCCTGACCAGGGTGTTGTTTGCCCCGGAAGGGCCTCCGGCCAAATTCTCCTCCAGGGACAGGCCGGTCACGGTCAGGGCGTCTAAATGCAAAAGGGGGCGGAGTTCCTGCATCACTGCCGGCACCCCGCCGGCGGCATGGAAGTCCGAGAGATTTGCCGCGGCCGCCGGATTGATTTTGACCAGATGCGGGGTGGACAAACACAGCCTGCCGAAGTCGTCCATATTCATACCGGCTTCCGCCTCCCACGCGATGGCCTGGAGGTGCAGGATGACGTTTGTGGAACCACCGATGGCCGCTGTTACCCGGATTGCGTTTTCCAGTCCCTGGCGATTGATGATGTGTTGGGAGCTAATCTGTTGCTTGATCATACTCACGATCTGCCGGCCGGAAGCTTGGGATGCGCGGAGCCGGTCGGCATGGGTCGCCGGGATGACCGCCGAGCCGGGCAGGGACATTCCCATGGCCTCGGCCGCGCAGGCCATGGAGTTGGCCGTCCCCAGAAAGGAACAGGAACCGCAGCTGGGCATGACCGAGTCTTCCAGCCGATCATAGGTCTCCTGGTCGATGCGGCCCGCCTTGAGCATGCCCAGGGCTTCGGCAATGGAGGTGGTGTCCGAGGGACGGCCGTCGAACTCGCAGCCCCCCTCAGCCGGTCCGCCCACAAGCATGATGGCCGGGATGTCCAGTCTGGCCGCGGCCATGAGCATGCCCGGGACCACCTTGTCGCAGGACCCGAGCAGAACCAGGCCCTCAAGACGGTGCGCCCGGGCCATGGTCTCCACGCTGCTGGCGATAAGTTCCCTGGAAGGCAGGATGTAGCGACCCCCCTCATGGCCGCTGGCGATGCCGTCGCAGGCTGCGATAACCCCGAATTCTACCGGCGTGCCCCCGGCCTGTAAAATGCCCTGGGAGACGTACTCCGCAAGCAAACGGAGGTTGTAGTGCCCGGAAGTGATCCGGTTCCAGGAATTGGCGATGCCTATCAAAGGCTGATCCAGATCCCGGTCGCTGTAGCCCATCGATTTGTACAGGGCCCGGACCTTGGTCCAACGGGGGCGTGTGAGTATATTCTTGCTTGAAGGCGACATAGTTTCTATTTTTAAATCAGACAGTTTCCGTTATCCAGGACCAACCGGCCGTCAATCTCCAGTCTGGCCGCGGCGAAGATGACATCAATATGACAGGGCGCGGCCACATGCCCGCCGATGGCATAGTTGCTGCCGATGCCGTGATGGCCGAATCCCAGCCGGCCCAAATCCTCCAAGTTTGTGGCATAGCTCCGGCTGGCCGGATTGAGCCCGATGGCGAATTCCGCCAGGTTGGAGGCGGTGTCATCCTGGAATCCCTTTAGAGTGTCCCGCAGGTAGTCTGCGGCCTGACCTCCGGAAACCTTGACCACGTGTCCGTTTTTGACCTCAATGGTCACGGGATCCCCACGGACCACGCCGTAGCCCATGACCCGGACATCGGCCACGATGACACCCTCGGCCGAGCCTTCCAGGGGGGAGATGTTCAGTTCGCTGTTG
The DNA here is from genome assembly GCA_964621385.1 of uncultured Desulfohalobiaceae bacterium. Classification (GTDB taxonomy): domain Bacteria; phylum Desulfobacterota; class Desulfovibrionia; order Desulfovibrionales; family Desulfothermaceae; genus JAABTT01. Next base: position 14,799 of record CAZUMF010000076.1, on the reverse strand, counting down.
GGCAGGGCTGCAAACTGTCCCGGTTCCCTGAACAGTCCGGTCTCGTATTGCACCGGCCGGCCTGTGATCTTCGCGGTTAAATCAGTGCCTCCGGCCGAGGTCATGCGGATGGTCGTTCCCTGTTCCATGATTTGGCCGATGGTGCGGCCCAGACGGTCATTAGCCTCGAAATCGCCCAAAATGCCCCCGGTGCAGAGACAGTCCTCGGTGACCTCGCACATGGTGCAGACCCTGGAGCCGTTGGTGATGGCCTCGATGCGGGCATCGGTATGGGTCATGGACCAGCTCGTGGGCATGAAAAGGACATCGCTCCTGGCGGCGGCCCCGGCCACGGCTTTGGGAGGCTGTGCACCATGGGCACCGGTCGGCGGGAAGGAAACAATGCTCGGACCCCCCCCGGCCGCATAGGCGGCAGCGGCCAAGGCCTCGGCCAGACGGAGCTTGTTCGTGTCACAGGTTATGACCACATTTTCTCCGGACTTCACGCCGGCGCACTGGGTCATGGCCTTCATGGCTCCGGGCATCATCTCGATAAAGCTCGAAGGGGCGGGGACATAATGGAAATGTTCGATGGGCCAGCTCATAATCGGCTCCTTACTGCTGCTGTGCATGGTCTGGTTCACTGTCTGTCAAAAAGGCCTCCCGGGCCTTGGAGCGGTGATCCTGGATCGCCATTCTGGCCCGTTCGGGATCGCGGCTCCGGAGGGCTTCGAGTATTTCCTGGTGATCCTGGTTGGTCCAAGGCAGGGGCTTTTTACGCTTGCGGGCCTTTTGAAAGCGGACGATCTGCACATGGGAATTCAGTTGCTTGTAGATGTCCACGAGCTTTTGATTGCGGGTCAGTTTGATGATTTCCAGGTGGAATTCTCCGTCCTTTTGCATAAATTCGCTGTACTCGAACCGGTCCTCCGGAATGAGGGTGGCCTCATATTTCTCATGCAGAATACTGAGTTCCTCGTCGCTGATTCTCTCGGCCACGATCTCCGCCGCGCCGAGTTCCAGCTTTTCCCGGACCTCCTCGATCTCCTCCAGATCCTTTTTGGAGATGTCCTTGACAAAAGTGCCTTTACGGGAGGTGATTTCCACCAGATCCTCTCCGGCCAGTCTGGAGAGGGCCGCTTTGATGGGGCTGTTGCTCACACCCAGTTCCTGCTGCAGCAATCTGACGTTGATCTGATATCCCGGAGGATACTCGAAATGCGTAATGCGCGATTTGATCAGGTTGTAGATCTTCTCGTTGATGTTGGTGATATCGATTCGAACCGTGGGGACGGCGTTGCTCATCTTCAGATCCTCTCGTGAACAGTGGGTGACTGCAGTGTTGTCATATTCATGATTCGTAAGTGCTTGACAAATTTGAAACTTGTTTGTCAGGTCTCGCACCGGCATCCATGTCTGTCCTCATCAAGCTCGTTCGGCCCGTTCCCTCCTCTGCGGCATTTGCGGAAAAGCATCCGCAGCAGCGGATAGAGCCAGACAAGAATGGTTGCGGTCCCCAGGCCCGAAGCGATGGGACGGCTGAAAAAGGCCAACAGGTTGCCATCCGCCGAGATCATGGCCTGCATGAAGTTCTCCTCCAGAAGCTCCCCCATGATCATGCCCAGAATCAGGGGGGCCACTGGAAATCCGTTTTCCTGCATGAAAAAGGACAACAAGCCGGTTCCGAGGATGACCGTAACCCCCATGAGGGAGTTGTTGATGGCGAAGCTGCCCACGATGCAGAACAAAAGCACCAGGGGCATGAGGACATCCGTGGGCACCCGAAGCATCTGCTTGGAAATTTTAATGGCCAGGTAGCCCAGGGGCAGGAGCACGATATTGGCGATAAAAAAGGAGACGAATATGGAGTAGACCAGGGGGGCGTTCTCCAGAAATACCGCCGGCCCCGGCTCCAGGCCTTTAAGAAACAAGACCCCGATGACAATGGCCGTGACCGAGTCTCCGGGAATGCCGAAGACCAGGGATGGAATCCAGGTGGCGCAGGTACTGGCGTTGTTCGAGGAGCTGGCCGCTACGATGCCTTCGGGATGTCCGGTCAGAAACTTCTCCGGCGTCTTGCTGGACTTCAGGGCCAGAGCGTAGGAAACCCAGGCGGCGATATCCGATCCGGCCCCGGGCAGAGCGCCGATCACGGTCCCGATGATCGGTCCCCGGGCCAGATTCCATTTGTAGCGCCAGATAACCCTTCCGGCTCCCTGGAAGACACCGCCGCCGACGGTGGTGGCGATGTGGCTTCCCCGGATCATCTTGGTCAGATTCCGACTGACTTCGGCCACGGCAAAGACACCGATCATGGCCGAGATGAAGTGGATGCCCTCCATCAGCTCCAGCAGGCCGAAAGTGAATCGCGGGGTGCCGGAGATGATACTGAAGCCCACCATGGAAAGCAAGAGTCCCAGACTGGTGGACAAAAGCCCTTTGACAGGTTCTTCCGCGCAGACAAAGGCCGCGGTGGTCAGACCCAAACAGGCCAGCCAGAAGTATTCATAGTACTGAAACTCAAGGGCGAATTCCGCCAGCAGCGGCGCGGACAGACTCAGACCCACGGCCCCGATCAGGCCGCCGATGACCGAACAGATCAGGGAGATGCCCAGGGCCTTCTCCCCCTGATTCTTTTGGGTCATGGCGTAGGCCTCGTCGGCATAGGCTGCGGAGGAGGGGACGCCGGGGATGCGCAACAGGGTTCCGGGAATATCCCCGGCGAAAATGGCCATGGCTACGGCAGTCGCCATGCAGGCCAGGGCGGCCACCGGAGGAAGATAAAAGGTCACCGGGACCAGCAGGGCCACGGCTACGGTCGCGGAGATCCCGGGCATGGCCCCAGTGAACAGTCCGAATCCGCAGGAGCAGATGATGACTATGATGACCTTCCAGGTAAAAACGAGGTGGATGGCAGCGATGATATTTTCCATAAGTTGACCCGCCGGAGATTGAATGCAATCCGCCCTCAGAATAAATTGATGATCGGTCCCCGGGGCAAGGGAATGCGCAGCATAAACGCGAACAACACATAGATTAGGACAGGAAAGCCTAGACTGATGAACAATGAGGAAAACAGGTGGCCGCGGCCCCTGGTCCAGAGCAGAAGCGCCAGCAGCAGGCACCAGGAGGTGATGAGAAACCCGAGGCGTTCCGAAAAGAGGATATAGAACAGCAGTGAGCCGAAAATCAGCCCCAGGGTAATGTAGGTCCTGCCTTTTCTGGCCCAGGGCTCCAGGAGCAGCCAACCGTTTTCGCGCTTTTCCCGCAGTCCTTTGGACACCAGAAGCAATCCCCCGAAGATCATGGCCGCGGCGATGACTGTGGGAAAGAGCCCGGGGCCGTAGGGCACTCCGGGCAGAGCGGGATAGGTGCGTGCCTCCAGAATCACCAGAATGGAACCGATGATGATGATCAGGCCCAGTATCGCATCGTTCACTCTCATCCGAACACCTCCCGCTCTCCCCGTTTGAATCGACGGTCCTCTTATTCGGCCATGCCCACGGCTCTCATGACCTCACAAATGGACTCATCCTGCTGTTTGTGGAACGTCCTGGCCTCTTCCGGTCCCTTCCAGGTCTTCTTGAAACCGCGTTTGTTCATAAAGGCCGTGAATTCCTCGCTGTCAAAGGCCTCCTTGACCGTTGCAGCCAGCTTGTGCTTCAGATCGTCGGGCAGGCCGGCCGGAGCCCCGATCATACGCCAGGTGAAGCAGGACCAGTCAACACCGGTGGCCTCCTTGAGGGTGGGCACATCCGGCAGTTCGGAGAAGCGCTCTTCCCCCATGTTGGCCAGAGCACGAACTTTCCCGGCTTTGATCAGGGGCAGGGCCGAGGAGAGCGGAGCGGTGACCGCGTCCACGGAGCCCGCGGCCAGATCCTTCAGAGATGGGGCTTCCCCCTTGGTGGGGATCCAGGGGACCTTGTTCGGATCAACGCCTTCCTTGTTCAGCCAGCCGGCCCAGGCCAGATGCCAGATGCCGCCGGTGCCGGTACCCGAGGCCTTGAAAGTGCCCGGTGGTTCGTGTTTGATGGCTTCCATAAGCTGATCCGCGGACATAAACCTGGATTCGACATTGACCTCCAAACCGGCCGGTGCTGCATTGAGCAGGGCGATCTGGGTGAACTTGTCGTAGCTCAAGTCGGTCAATCCTTTACAGACTAGCTGACAGAGATCCACATTGATGGTGCCGATGGTGTATCCGTCCGGCTTGGCTGCGGCCAGGGCCGAATGGCCAATGATGCCCGAACCGCCGGTGCGGTTGACCACATTGACCGGCTGGCCCAGGTTCTTCTCCATGACCGAGGCCAGGGCCCGAACCACGGTGTCGGTCCCGCCGCCGGCCCCCCAGGGGCAGATGACGGTCAGGGGTTTTTCCGGCCATTCCGCCTGGGCTGCTCCCGGAGAAAAGCTCAGGCAGAGCAGGGCGATGGCGGCCAGGAATCCGATGCTGCATTTGTTGCGAATCCTCATGGGTCCCTCCTTGTCCTGTGACAGTTTGCAAACTTGAAACCTAAAACCTAATACCTAAAGCCTGAAGTATCAGGTATCAGGCTTGCACTGGTTTGTCAACCCATAATTTCGAAACAAATGTGCAGGAGCTGTCACGTACATGCTTGGGGTCCTGGGACGAAGGCAGGGATATCAAGAGCTACAATCCAGCCCCCCAATATCTTCCTTGCCGCACCAAGGCGGCGATACGCAGATACCAGGGACATGAATGTATGGTTCGGTAGGTAGGCTTTTTATGCGGCTTTTGAGGTCTTTGTTTCCTTTGACACGAGGTCGTTCTGCCCTGTGTTCCCTGGCTTTCCCTCAGGTTGTCAAATGATTTTCCAGTTTTGACGCTGCATCAAAGACGCAGGCATCAAGCGCGGATGCCATTCAAGTCTTCTTTGAGAATCTGGACCACATCCCGGACGCACCCGCTGCAGACGGTCTCCAGAAGCCGTGCCTCCTTGAAATGCCGCCGGCCTTCTTCTGTTGTCAGGTCTAAGCCATTGAGCAGTTCCCTGCAGATGAGCGTCCCTTGCAGATCCGCAAAACGATCCATATCGAAATCCTCGCAAAACGAGGCAAAAACCGACTGGGCACAATTATACCCGCTTCGAATCATGGTGACGGCTGACTCGCTTTTCAGGCTCATGTTCGCTCCTTTTCGATTGTTATTGAGGCCGTAAAGTGCGGATCTTTAGGAAAAGAAAAAGGGGTTGCTGATATGTATCGGCAACCCCTTGAAATTTCTGGTCGGGATGGCGCGATTCGAACGCGCGGTCTCAGCGTCCCGAACGCTGCGCTCTAGCCAGACTGAGCCACATCCCGTCAATAAGAAAATCCTACTGCATTTGATTGCAAAAGGCAAGGGCTTCAAAAGCCGTTTCCAAATTTTTGGACATGAGGGACGAACTCTTCCATTACACCCCCAGCACGTGCAGCATAAGGGGCATGGTCAGGGCGGAGGGCACGGTCTGCATGGTCACGATGGAGGCCATGAGGTCGGTGTCGCCGCCCAGCTGCCGGGCCAGGATAAAGGCGGAGACCGCTGTGGGCACCGCGGCAAAAATCAGGGCCGCTGCTCTGGCTTCACCCTGGACCTGGAACAGCAGGCAAAAACCGGCGGTGCTCAAGGGAAACAGCAACAGCTTGACCAGGGAGCTCACAACAATCCCTGTGCCGCTGCGTTTCAGGCTCTGGAGCTCCAACCCGGCGCCCACGGCCAAAAGCCCAAGCGGGAGGGCGGCTTTTCCCAGGAGTTCAAAGACCAGAAACAGCCATCTGGGTTGCGGGAGTTGGACGAGATTGTAGGCAAAACCGATGAGGCAGGCCAGGATCAGGGGGTTGCGCAGGACCTCCAGGCATATTGTTTTGACTTCGGCCTGCTGCCCGCTCCCGAACCGGGTCAGGGTGAAGACGCACAGCAGATTGATCAGGGGGATCATGCCCAGCATGAGCACCGCGGCCAGGGTCAGTCCGGTACTGCCGAACAGGGCCGAGGCCCCGGCCAGGGCGACAAAGGTATTGAAGCGGATCGATCCTTGAAACACGGAGGTGAAGGCTGGACCGCTCAACCCGAAGAGGGGTTTGAGCAGAAAAAGCAGCAGGCTCATGCAGCAGATGGTTACGATGAGAGTGGCGACCATTGAACGATAAATATTCTGCCGTTTTTCCAGGGAAGTGGCAAGTCGGTATTGTTTTCAGTCTCGGCAGCTGCTATCCTGGCTTCAGTTTAGCGCTCTTTTCCTGATTTTCAGCAATTTTCAATTTTCAATCTTCAATATTCAATATTCAATCGTCAATCCACTGATGTCCCTGAAGAAAAGCATCGCCTTCGCCGCACTGACCGGGCTGGTCCTGCTGCTTCTCGCCGGCGGTGGGCTCGTGTACCTCTGGAAGCATCCGGCCATCCTCCAATCGGTCCTGGAAGATCAACTCTCCAGCCGGCTGGGCTATGCAGTGCGCATGGACTCGCTGTCCTATTCCCTGCAGCCGCTGCAGGTCCGGATGCAGGGGCTCAGCATCGGGGATCAGCCTGCCCGGACATCCGGGTTTCATGCCGATGTTGCTGAGTTCACCCTCAGGCTGGAGCGGACAGGGCGGTTTGCGGACACGACTCTCGTGCTGCACCCCGAGGTGGCTGGGCTGCGCGTGCGCCTCACCCCGGAGTTCGATCCCGGCGACCTGTGGATCAAACAGGGTGAGCCTTCGCTCTGGGGCCGGATCGCGGCACAATTCACGGGCTTTTTCTTGTTTGAAGAGGTCCGCATCGGTCAGATCCGCCTGAAACAGGGAGATGTCCGGCTCGAGCGTTCCGATCTGCAGCTCAGGCTTCGGACAATATCGGCCCGTCTGTCCAGCGACGACCGTCTGGTGCTGTCCTGCCGGGCAACGGCCTCCCGGCCAAAGGATGCCCTTGAGCTGCGCCTTCCGGTTGTGGAGTGCTCCATCCCGAATCGGTTCTCCTGGGAGGAGCCGGTTATTCAGGCCCGGTTTCGGCTCCGCAGAGGATCCGTCTCCAGTCCGGCCCTGGAGGCGGAGGATCTGGATCTCGATCTGGAGGCGGCCTATGAACGCTCCACCGCCACGCTCACACTGCACAGGATCGATCTGGGGCTGTCCTGTGAACGAAGCCGCGAACCGGCCCTCAACCGGCTGCTTCCGGCGGCTGTGCAGGTGCAGGGGCAAGGCGCCTGTCTTTTCAAGGAGCAGGAGCTCGTTCTGGATCAGTTCCATTGCCGCTCCAATGCGCTCCTGGATTTCAAGGGGGGACTGCGGATTGCAGGCAAGGACACAGCCCGTCTGCACCTGGATATTGCGCAGGGCCGCCTGCAGACAACAGCCCTCCAGGAGGCCCTGTCTGTGGCCTTTTCCGAGCCCATGGCCGGGGTGGGCTTGTCCGGCCCCCTTGATTTGAACGGCACGCTCAAGGCCGAGGCCAAGCCCGAGGCCTGGGCCTTGGGCCTGGATCTCCGGGCCGGGCTGGACGGCCTCCAGGTCGGGCTGGACAGGGACGAAATAGGGGTGCGCAGCACGGTCAACGGGCACCTTACGCTGCAGGGCCAATGGCCCGGTGCCCTGCAGGTGCAGGGTTCAATCGCCTCAGAAGTGACCCGGCTGCGCCTTCCAGGGCTCGATGTGCAGCCTTTTTCCCTGACGGGATCTTTTCAGGGGAGCTATCCGCGGTTGCAGATCACAGACGGCACAGCCGAGATCCCCAAGGTCCGGGTTGCCCGTGCCGGGCGGCAGTTCACCTTGAAGTCCCTGGGCCTGCGCATGCCCACGGCACGGCTCGATGTCCAACAGGGCAGCCTCGAGGTCCCGGCCCTGCACCTGCAGTCCCGGTCCTTTGATCGTCTCATCCTCTCCCTGCAGCACTCAGCCCGCAGGAGTGAACTGACCCTCCAGGAGACCGACCTCCGGCTCACGGACCTGGCCCAGGATTTGAACCTGCTGCCCCAGGGGTGGACGGTGGGGGCTGCCGAGGATCTCGGGTTGACCCTCCTCCGGGAGCAGGGCCGGCCCCTGCGCGCCAGGGCGAGGCTCGGGTTTGAAGGCCTCGCGTTCAGCAACGCACCAGAGACCATGCTCGGGGAAGGACTCAGCGGGGTCTGGCGCCTGAGCGGCCGTTTGAAGGAGGATGCACTCCAAGTGGTTGCCGAGAGTTCCCTGGAGATCGATCAGGGCGAGGTCCTCCTGGACCGGTTCTATCTGAATCTGCAGAAGAGGCCCTTGACCATTTCCGGCTCCTGTGCCTATGCCCTGCAGGAGAAGCGCGTGTCCGCCATTGATTTTCAGGTCCGCCTTCAGGATTTGCTTGGTTTTGCAACACAGGGATGGCTCGCTTTCAAGGGACAGGCCCTGAAAGGGCATCTGAACCTGCAGGTCCCGCGCACCAAGGTGCAGCCTGTTTTTCAGACCCTGGTGCAAGAGCCGTATCAAATGGACGTCCCCATTGTCGCGGATATTGCCATGCAAGGCCGGGTCGGAGCCGAGCTGCAGATGGATTCCCCGGGTGAGGGCTGGCGCATCAAAGGCTCCTGCAGCCTGGACTTGGACCATCTGCATTTTCAGGATCATGCCTTCGGGCTCGAGCGCTTGGAGCTGAATATGCCCCTGTGGTATGAACAGCAGGCAACGGGCGTTCCCCGGAATTGGATTACAGGCAGGGCGGCGATCAAGAACTTTTTCGCCCCGGGCCTGCCTGATCAGGACTTGCAGCTTGAGATCAAGGCCGGCCCCAACGAGCTGATCGTGCATGAGGGCGCCAAGGTTGAGACCCTGGGGGGCGGGGTGCGCCTGGGTCCGTTACGAATCACCCGGCTTTTCAGTGACAGGATGCGACTCCAGACCCGGCTTAAAGTGCAGGATTTTTTGCTGGCACCGGTTCTGAAGCGACTGTTTCAGACTACGATTCCAGGGTCCCTGAGCGGGGCCCTGGACCCGGTGGTCCTGGAGAAGGGGAGGCTGCAGACCAGGGGAGGGTTCCGGGCCGAGGTTTTCAATGGGGTGATTGATTTTTTTGACATCAAGGCCCACAATGTCTTCAGTGCGGTGCCGAGTGTTGGACTGAGCGCGAATTTTCATGGGCTCGATCTGGCCGGAATGACCACGAAAACCGATTTCGGCAGGATTCAAGGGGTCCTGGAAGGTTCATTGGACAACCTGCAAATTGCAGCGGGACAGCCCCAAGCCTTTGACTTGCGGCTGGAGACCGTGAAAACACGCGGGGTGGATCAAAAAATCAGTGTCCGGGCCGTGGACAATATTGCCCGTATCGGCGGGGGGCAGAGTCCCTTCATGGGCTTTGCCGGGTCACTGGCCGCCGTGTTCAAGAATTTTTCCTATCGGAAAATCGGCATCAAGGCCCGTCTGGAGAATGACCGCTTTCAAATCAACGGCACGATCACGGAGCAGGGGACGGAGTATCTCATCAAAAGACGAGGCTTTACCGGAGTGAATATTGTGAATTCCAATCCGGACAACCAGATCAGCTTCAAGGATATGCTCAAGCGGATCAGACGGGTGACGGGCGGCCAAGGACAGGTCAGGGTGGAGTGATATTTTTTTTGGGATGGAGGATTTGATGATGACAGGCAGGAGTGAACTCAAGAGAACGCCTTTGCATGGCTGGCACATCGCAAATAAAGGACAGATGGTTGATTTCGCCGGCTGGGAAATGCCGGTGCAGTACACCACCGGGGTGGTCCAGGAGCATCTGGGGACCCGCCGCTTCGGGGGGCTCTTTGATGTGAGCCATATGGGCCGGTTTCAGATCAGCGGGGCGAACAGGATGGCCTTTTTGCAGAAGGTCCTCACGAATAATGCCCAGGCCCTGCAGCCCTGGGAAGCCCAGTACACCATGATCGGGAACGAACAGGGCGGCGCCCTGGACGACGCCTTTTTGTACCGTTTCGGGGAGGACGATTATCTCTTGGTGGTCAATGCCTCCAATCGGGAAACGAACTGGAACCATTTCCAGGCAGTGCTGTCCGGATTCGAGGGGGTCACCCTGGACGACCGTACCGATTCCCTGGCCCTCATCGCGGTCCAGGGCCCGAAGAGCAAGGAGCTGCTGCAGCGGGTCTCCGGAGGGGGCAACTGGCCCGAGTCCAGACAAAACTGTCTGGGCCGCGTGGAGCTCTGCGGGGTGGACTGCTATCTGTCCAGAACCGGGTATACCGGGGAGCCCAACAGTTTTGAGGTGTTTCCCCCGGCCGGATCGGCCCTGAGGCTTTGGGAAGGCCTGCTCGAGGCGGGACAGGATCTGCATATTCTTCCGGTCGGGCTCGGGGCCCGGGATACCCTGCGCCTGGAGGCGGGCATGCCCTTGTACGGCCATGAACTCGGCACAGCCCCGGATGGATCGGAGATCCCGATTTTTGCCCTCCCGCTGGCGCCGGTGGCGGTGAGCTTGAGCCCCCTCAAAGGTGATTTCATCGGCCGGCAGGCCTTGACCGAACAATGGCGGACCCTGGAACAGCAGCGGGACGGGGATTTTTCCGGGTCCGGGATACTCCCCAAGCGGATCAAGTGCTTTGCCCTGGAAGGCAAAGGCGTGGCCCGGCAGGGGGCGGAAGTCCTGTATCACGGGGAAACCGTGGGCGTGGTGACCAGCGGGACCTCTGTTCCCTACTGGGTCTTCGCCGGGGAAGGCCTGGAGAGGCAACTCACGGAGGAGCAGTCCAGACGATCCATCGGCCTGGCCTACCTGGAGGCCTGGATACAGCCGGAGACCGAAGTGGCGGTAAAGGTCAGAAACAAGACCATTCCAGCCCGGGTGGTTGCTTTTCACGGACGCTCCGACGCGCCGCCCTATTTTCATCCGCTTCCCGCGGGATATGCCGGGCCGGAAAGCGTGGATGCGGAAAGTGAAGCCAGGGAACGGCTGCGCACCGTGCTCTCCAAGAGCTGGGACAATCATACCTGGCGGCAGGAGCGCTGCATGAACCTCATTCCCTCCGAGATGACGCCGTCTGCCCTGGTGCGCCTGACCCAGGTCGCCGATCCTGTGGGGCGCTATGCCGAGCACAAGGAACTGGCGGCGGCCTATGACCGGGAAATCTTTTACTATCAGGGCTGCGATTTCATCGCCTGGGTGGAAGAGCAGCTGGCCAGGGAGCTGGCTGATTTTTTGGGCTGCCCGCTGGTGGAATGCCGTCCGGTAAGCGGCCAGATGGCGAATATGACCGTGTTCAGCGGCCTGGTTCAATGGCGGAACCGGGCCAACCTCAAGCGGGAGCCGGGCCGCATCCCCTGCGCTTTTACCAATCATATCGGCAAAGGGGGCCATCTCTCAGCCCAGCCCATGGGGGCCCTGCGGGACTACATTGCCAAGGATTCCTTCACGGAAAAATTCAATGCGGTCAATTTCCCGGTCCTGGCGGACAATCCCTACTGCATCGATTTGGAGGCCCTGGAACAGCTCCTGGATGTCCACGATCCGGAGCTCATTGTCTTCGGCAAATCCATGGTCCTGCAAAGGGAGCCTGTGGTCGAGGTCCGGGCCATGCTCGAGGCCAGGAAGAAAAAGCCGGTGGTCATGTATGACATGGCCCATGTCCTGGGGCTCATCGGTCCGCACTTTCAAGAGCCCTTCCAGGAAGGGGCGGATCTGGTCACAGGGTCCACCCATAAGACCTTTTTCGGCTCCCAGCGCGGGGTGATCGGCTGCGCCTTTGACCAGGAGAACACCCCGGAGCATGAACTCTGGCAGGCCATCCGCAAGCGCTCTTTTCCGGGGATGGTCTCCAATCATCACCTGGGGACCCTGCTCGGATTGCTGGTTGCGGCCATTGAAATGAATGCCTTTAAAGACCGGTATCAACCCCAGGTCATTGCCAATGCCAAGGCCTTTGCCAAGGCCCTCAAGGCCTCCGGGTTCGAGGTCCAGGGTGATCCGGCCATCGATTATACCGAAACGCACCAGGTGGTGCTCAAGGTCGGCTACGCTCGTGGTCCCGAGGCGGCCAAGACCCTGGAGAACAACCACATCATCTGCAATTACCAGGCCCTGCCCGAGGATGAGGGCTTTACCGCCAGTTCCGGTCTTCGCCTGGGCGTCAGCGAAATGACCCGGTTCGGGATGCGGGAGCCTGATTTTGAAGCCCTGGCCGCGCTCATGGCCGATGCTGTTCTCAGGGACAAGAGCGTTGCTGACGAGGTCGTCCACCTGCGCAGCCGATTTCAGGAGCTGGATTTCTGTTTCAGCGGGGATGAAATCACGGCCTATCAGGAGCGGTTTTTGAAGAGCCTGGGTTGATCCCGGCTGCAAAAAATCCTTTTGCAGCCGCCAGAGGTCAGTCAGACCCGGCTTCGCTAAGAAGCTTCCGTCTTCGCTTATCGGCTACGACGTGACAAGCCGCCGCGGCAAGCGTCAGAGGTCAGTAAATCCAGATGATTATAGAAACATTGAGTCACTCGGATTGTTTACTTCAGACTCTTTGCAGGTACGTCTGGGATGAGGGGTGTTGGAAATTGGAAATGAGTGATTGAAGAGGTTTCAGGTGTCAGCGTGGCCGCTGGCCACGCTGACACATAATTATATGAATTTAATTATAATACGCGATAGAGCTGTTGTGTTATTCATTGAAAACAACGACTGCCAGTTTGATCAAAAGTAGAAAATCCACTTTGGTTTTTCATACGAGCGTTGGAGGTTCGATATTCATTCCTTCAGGCAGAATTTGAACGTTCGATGTTCGATGTTCATTCTGTCACGCCCTTTGGTTCAAAAAAGTCTGAAGTTTCATACGAGCCCTGCCTCTGGCCGCAGACGTCCAGTTTGATCGAAAAAGAAACGAGTAAGAAAAATCGAGTTTCATACGAGCAATATTCAATCTTCAATATTCAATCGTCAATTTTCCAGGAGATCCCGTGCCAGAGATTCATCCTTTTCCCTGTTACTGCGTGAAGCCGGAGTGGGCGGTGGAGGTGGTAACCCCGCCGTATGACGCCTTCAGCCCTGCTGAGCGGGCCGCTTTTGTGGAAGAGCATCCGGGGAATTATTTGAACGTTATCCGGTCCCTGGACGAATTCGAAGACCAGCAGGCTCCAAGCCTGGAGAGGCTTCTGGAGCAGAACGCCGCGAATCTTCGAAACCTACTGGCTTCCGGACAATTTGCCTGGTCGGAGAAGCCCTGCCTCTACCTGTATCGCCTGATCTCCGGCGAGCATGAACAGACCGGCCTGGTGTGCGAAATCACCGTGGACGCCTACGCCGCAGGCCAGGCCGTCAAGGTGCATGAGCAGACCAGGCGCGATAAAGAGGATCAACTCCTGGCTTACATGGAGACGGTCGGGGCCGCCTCCAGCCCGGTCTGCTGTACCTACAGGCACCAGGAGGCCATTGATGCAGTAGTCCGGGACGTGATGCAGAGTCAGGAACCTCGGCTGGATTTTCAAAGCGTGGACGGGGTGCGGCATACGGTCTGGCGCATAGACCAAGCCGGACGCATCGAGCAATTGGCGTCGCTGTTCGCGCCCATTCCTGTGAGCTATCTCACCGACGGGCACCACAGGGCCGCGGTGGCCTGGCGATACGCCCAGCAGGAGCGTCAGGCCCGGAACGGCCGCTTTACAGGCCAGGAGCCGTTCAACTTCCTGCTGGTGGCGTTTTTTCCGGACAACCAACTCCGGATTCTGCCCTATCATCGGTGCGTCAAGGGCTTGAACGGCCTGAGCAAAGCCGAATTTCTCAAGCGGCTCGACAAACAGTTCATCGTGAACGGACTATCTGTGCGCCCGGCGGACGGCTATCTGCCGGACCGGCCCAGGCGCTTTGCCTGCCTGCTTGGTTCGGACTGGTATGATCTCCTGCTCAGGCCTGAGGTCAGCATCCCGGAGGATCCGGTGCAGCAGTTGGATGTCAGTCTGCTGCAGCGCTTCATTCTGGAACCGGTACTGGGCATTGGAGAGGCCCGGACCGATCCCAGGATCAGCTATATTTCCGGGGCCAGCGGGAAAAAAGGGCTGGAAAATGCCATGCAGCAGGGATTTGATGCGGCTTTTGCCTGTTTCGGTATGAGCGTGCAGGAACTCATCGCCGTGGCCGAAGCCGGAGAGGTCATGCCCCCGAAGTCAACCTGGTTCGACCCCAAGGCCCGCTCCGGCCTGTTCGTGCGCATGCGGAACGAGGGCTGAGGGCTGAGGCATAGAGCATAGGGCATAGGGCATAGAGTAGAGAGCAGAGAGCGGACGTCGGACCCGGCTTCGCTAAGAAGCTTCGCCGCGGCAAGCGTCGGATGTCGGACGTCGGTGGTCGGAGGAGAGAACGGAGATCGGACGTCGGACGTCGGCGGTCGGAGGGCGGAGGGAGAGAACGGAGATCGGACGTCGGATGTCGGAGGTCGGAGGGCGGAGGGAGAGAACGGTGGATGATGAATGAAGAGGGCAGAGGGCAGAGAGAGGACGTCGGATGTCGGAGGTCCGAGGTCGGAAAGGAAATAGCGGAGAGAAAAAATGAAGACGGAGGCAGATTTTCTCTGTCCTCCGTCTTCTGACCTCTGGCTACTGTCCCCCGTCTTCTGACTGTTCGTATGAAACTTCAGACGAATGGAGTCACAGTTCCAAGCATTGACCAACGCTCGTCATTGCGAGCGAAGCGAAGCAATCTTTCAGAAAAGCCTCTTGTCAGGGATTGCTTCGGCGAAGACGCCTCGCAATGACGGGTTACGGCGTCAGTATGCCGGTAAAACAAAGTTTCTTCATTGATCAAGTTGGCCGGTCCACCATGCCGCCGGCAGGGCCGATCTCCGACATCCGACCCTTGCCACGGCGACTTGTCACGGCGACTTGTCACGGCGAAGCTTCTGAGCGAAGCCGGAA
>CAZUMF010000075.1:3666-16544 GCA_964621385.1 uncultured Desulfohalobiaceae bacterium | reverse complement strand
GCTCTTGGTTTTCTAAGGCTTGCTCACGGGGGATCCCTGCCCCCTCCGGACTCTTGAATCTGTTCCTTGGAGGACCTGCCTTGCTTGATGAAAATTCATCTCGTTTTTCTGGCTCACAGCTGAGACCGCGGTCCGGTTTCCCCCGGCGAGCAAGCCTAAGAAAACCTAAGAGCCTCCCAGCGAGGTCGCTCAAGAGAACCCTGTGACCGGTTCTCAATCCTGTCATCTATCGTGAAACTGAAGTTTCTTCACTGATCAAACTGGACGTCTGCGGCCGGCGGCAGGGCTGACCTCTGACGCTTGCCGCAGCGGCTGGTCTCGGCGTAGCTTCGTAGCGAAGACGGAAGCTTCTTAGCGAAGCCGGGTCCGTCTTCCGTCCACTGTCCTCTGTCTTCTGTCCTCTGTCTTCCGCCCTCTGGCCCCATGCCCTATGCCCTATGCTCTATGCCTTCTGCCCCTACTGGCAGTTCACCCATATTCCCTGCCCGGGCTCGATGGTCTGGATCAGACCGAATCCCTTACTCTGGGCATAGGCTGTGCCGTTGTCCTCCTGGCCGGGCAAGAAGACGGTCCAGTTGTTCTTCTCCCATTTCCAAAGGGAGAACACGGAGTCTGCACAGGCCTGGACCACTTCTGAGGCGGTCTGCACAGAATCACCGGGGAGGCTCAACAGATTCCAGCCGGGGTGCGTGTCCGGGACCGTTGTGGAGGGCAGGGAGCCATTGACGGTCAGGGTGGCGTTGGTTTGGGCATTGACCCAGAATCCATCACCGAGATTGATGGTCTCCAGGGCCTGGAATCCTTTCTCCTGGATGTAGCCCGAGGCCTCCTGTTCGCTTTGGGCCGGCAGGGAGACCGCCCAGAGGCCGTCCTTCCAGGACCAGATGGAATGAATGGATTCGGCGAGTGGGCTGAACAGGGTGTCCACGCCGTTCTTTCCCGGAACAAGGGACATTCCGGCCAGGTTCCAGCCTTGGTGAAATTCCAGGTGCATGGTCTGGGGGTGCAGGGAAGCCAGGGCTTTCAAGGCATTGGCCCGGCCGTTGCTTTTGACTTTGCCGGAGAGTCCCTCCAGGGTATCAACCGTTTCGAGCAAAGTGTTTTTGATCTCCAGGGCGCTCAGTTCGGGCCGGGAGGACCAAAGGAGTCCGGCCAGGCCGGTAACCACCGGGGCGGCCATAGAGGTCCCGCTCTTGGTGCCGTACTCATCGCCGTCGAATTCCCAGCGCACGCCGGTCAGCTTGAGGTTGTCCACAAAAACGCCCAGGTCGGTGATGTTGGCATCGGTCTCTAAGCGAAAGCGTAAATAGAATGTTCCTAAGGCAAGCTCACTCTTCCAATCATTGAAATGGATGATTCCACCTGAATGCCCGGTGGCCACATAGGCCGGGGTGAAGGTTGTTCCGTCCTGGGAGCCTTCAATATATAAGTAGTCAAAGCCGTTTTCCAGGTGATACTCGATATCCATGTGCAGATGCAGGCCCCTGGCAAGCAGGCCGTCTATGGGCTCGGCAGTGGTGACTGTGGCTGATTCGTTGTTGTGATAATAGGTTGTTGAGGACTGCAGGACCTGAGAGTCGAAAAGAAAATCGTAGTCGATCAGCCAGTCGTTGTATTGGGAGGACGTTGTCCATTGGCTCAGTCCGTTTTCAAAATCATCCTGGAACAGGACCACCCGTTCTGGTGGAATGGTGCTGAAAATGTTGGATTTGTATCCACTGCCCCCAGGCGCCGCCAGGTCAACGCTTTGCACTCCGTAATTGGAATAGACCGCTAAGGCGTCCTGTTCATTGGTTGCGGCCACGGCAATGATGTTGGGCAGACCGTAGCTTGCAGGATAGATCGGGGTTTGGTCGTTGTCATTGTTGTTGTTCCCGGCGGCGGCCACTACCAGGATGTCCTGTTCATGAGCCAGGGCATACATGTCGTACAGGGCCTGCGAAAAGGCTGATCCGCCAAAACTGCAGTTGATGATCCGGGCGCCGTTCTGGACGGCATAATCAAGGGCCTGGATGATCCTGATGATTTGGATGATATTGGCCGCAAAGGTGTTGGACTGGAAGAGATCGAAAATCTGGAGGGGCATGATCCGGCACTTCCAGAGAAGGCCGGTGCTGCCAAGGGCGTTATTGCCGCGTGCGCCGATGATTCCGGCAACGTGGGTCCCGTGTCCGTCGCCATAGAGGTCCCGGGAGTAGTCCGAGGGGTTGTTGTCGTTATTCACAAAATCCCAGCCATGGACGTCGTCGATGAAACCATTGCCGTCGTCATCCAGCCCATTGTCCGGGATTTCCCCTTGATTGACCCAGGCATTGTCCGTGAGGTCGGGATGGTCAAAGGCCACCCCGGAATCCACCACGGCAATGACCACCTCGGGGCTGCCGGTCTGCAGGTCCCAGGCCGGTACGACATTGACGTCCGCTCCAGGGATGCCGCTTTGTCCGTTCAGTGTCTGCCCTGTGTTCTGGAGATGCCAAAGCTTTGAAAAATGCGGATCATCGGGAAGAACGTGGGGCTGATACAGGAAATTGGGCTCGGCGTATTCCACCAGGGCGGACGCGTTCAGCTCGGTCACTGCCGTTTCAAGATCAATGGTTTTTGGAACGGCCCATTGTTCCAGCCGGATACTCTGGATTCGTTCCAACAGTGTGGCCCCGAGGCTGAGGCGCAGGGCATTTTTTTCTTCGTCGGAAACGCCCTGGGCAAATTTCACCAGGACCTGGTTGGCGACGTGTTGATTGGCGTTTTCCGCCTGTGCTTTTGGAGGAAACCCGCAGACGCACAGTCCAAGCAATCCGATAGTCAGGAAAAGGTGTTTCATGCTGTCGTTTTGGCCTCTGGTTCTGTACCTTCGTAAATCCTATACCGTCATTTGAGAAAGATATGTTTCCACTGTTTCCCGTTTTTTTCAAAGATGATGAAGTCACGTCCAATATAGATCACTTCGGCCTTGTTGATGCGCTCGCCGGTTTTGATGGACCGTCCATTGATCATGGCCCAGCGCTGGGCCGGCTTCCGGCTCCAGACCAGGGCCTGAAGGGTATATCCGTTTTCCGTGCTGTGGGGGAGGGCGGCAAAGGTCTCGTCCGAAGGACCGGCTGCCTGAAGGGCGGACTTTGGGGCTTCAGCTGGTTCGATTGCAGTGTTCGGGACAGGGTGCTCTGCCTGCAGTGGCCCTTGAGTCTGTTTGGAGGAAGAAGGGGATTCAAAAGCGGTTTTTTGCGGCTGACCCGGCATTGCGGTCCCGGATTCAGGAGCCTGAACCACGATGTTTTCTGATGGGGCCTCTTGTACAGGCTGTGCAATGGATTTTCGGTTTTGTACCGGCTGTTCGGGAGCGGGTGGCGCTTCGTTTTCCCGGGGGAGGGGGGGGACCTGCCGGGAAAGCGGTGCTGTTGCCTGACGGCCGCCAAACTGGTGCAGGCCGAGGCCGAGCAGCCCAAGTGGGATGAGGATGCACAGGAAGAGGCGGAGCATTTTGCTGCGGTCTGCCCGGCCGGCGTTGCGGCGGACAGGGGCCCACTCCGCAGGCAGAGGCGCCGACGGACCTCCGGATTGGGTTGCGGCGTCATGTTCCACTTTTTGTAGGGCTTTGAGAATGGAACTCATTGTGGTGCTGTGCCCTCTTTTCTCGTACTGATCAAGTGTGGAAGCTGGAGGTTTGGCAGTTCGTTATACAGAGCAATTTTTGTTCGGGGCCCCACCAGACCATCAACCTGAAGGCCATGCCGGGCCTGAATCCGTTGGACGGCTTTGCGGGTTTGCGCATCGAATGCCGGGTTTTGTCCGAGATTGTGGAAGCCGATCTCCCGCAACAGTTGTTTCAAATTGATCAGGCTCTTCTTGGAGTGATCCCTGGGAAGGGTGCCTTCAAGATGGTAAACGTTTTTCCAAAGAATATAGGCCACGCCCTGCCAGTGCCCATCGAGTTCCTGTTCGCTTGCCTGGATTGTCAATTCTAAGTGCGGCATCTCGAAAATCAAACGATCGTCCCGTACGGCAGTGAGAGCCATGTACACAGGTTCTGTGCCTTGTGGGGGCGTGCATTCGAGGATGGCCGGCAGGTTGAGCTTTTTCAACAGACCGATCCCGTCTTGAATGCGCAGGGTCAGCAGCCCGTTTTGGGCTCCGGAGGCACGAAAAAAAGTTTCAGGGTCCGTGATGTTTTCCTGGGGGCTGATCTCAGTCTGACCCCCCCATTGGGAGAGAATGGCCTGCACCGCCGATTGTCTGGACTGCAGGGGGTCTGATTCCCGCAGATAATCTGCCGGACTTGTGGGCATGTTTGGGGGGGACGTCAGAGTCGAAACAGGGTCGGGCTGGGCGTGTTGTCCGGAGCGCTGCAGGGTGGAGGTGAGCACTGTTTCTTGCCTTTGATTCCGGGGAGGGGCCGGTCCTGCTATAGTCTCAGCTTCTTGGGGATCGGGTTGTGCAATCTTTTGTATGTGGGTGGGCGGTTTTTCAGATTCTGTGTATGGGTCTGGAAAGAGGGTGTAGGGGGAGACAGACAGGGTAATGAGAACAAAAGCCAAGCCGGCCGGGAGCCAGGGCCGGGTTTTGAGGGAAAAGAAGCCTGGGCGGAAGTGGTTTCGAAGGTGCAACTCCCGGATCGCTCGTCGCGCTGCTGTAAAGGTGACTTTGGTATTCCCTGACCCGAATGCGGTGAGCAGGGCCCGATCACAGGCCATGTTGATCAGCCTGGGGATGCCACGGGAAAAGCGGTACATTGCATAGCAGGCCCAGGGGGTGATGATAGATTTGGCCTGCCGGGAGGCGACCCACAGCCGGTGCTGAATATAGTCCCGGGTTTCAGCAAAAGTCAGGGGTGCCAAATGAAAACTGAGCGTGATTCGCTGGTTCAATTGCCGCATGGCCGGGGAATTGAGCAACTCCCGCAGTTCCGGTTGGCCCACCAGGATGATCTGGATGAGTTTGCTGGTCCGTGTTTCCAGGTTGGAGATGAGTCTGAGCTGTTCCAGGGTCTCCCGGCTCAGATTCTGGGCCTCGTCAATGAGCAGGAGGACCGTTTGGCCCTCGCTTTTTTTCTGTAGGAGAAAATGGTTGAGATGTGGAATCAGTTCTTGGGTGCTTTCGGCTTCGGCTGGGAGACCGAGTTCTTCATTCACGGATTTGAGTAATTGCACCGGGGTGAGCCTGGGGTTGAAGATATAGGCTACCTCGGCTTCCGGACCGAGTGTGTCTAAAAACGCCCGGCAGAGAGTGGTTTTGCCTGTTCCCACCTCGCCGGTAATAGCCACGAATCCGTCGCCTTGGGACGCGGCGTAGCGTAAATGGGCCAAGGCTTCTTCATGGCTTGAACTCAGAAAAAGATAGGCCGGATTGGGAACAAGCTGAAAGGGACGTTCGGTGAAGCCGAAAAAGGATTCGTACATGGAAATAGAATTGTGCCCACGGATGATGCAGCTATAGAATTTTAGTGGCTTATCGGTTCATCGCTGTCATAGAAATTAGAAATTAGAAATTGGAAATTGGAAAGATGAGGCGTAATAGAACACTCTGCTTTTCTGCATTCTTTTCTTGCCAATTTCGAATTTCGAATTTCGAAGCAACCTGGAACCTTTGGGTTGCGGGCAAAGCCGGCTTTGGGATCGGATCAGGTCCATTTCAACACCGCAATGATCACCCCGGCCATGGTCACGGTCAAGCCAAAGGACCAGATCATGAAGCGGTCGATTCGTCTGGTCAGGCTTTCAAAGCGCTGATCCACTTGCTCAAACCGCCTTTCCACCTGCTCGAAGCGCTTATTGACCTGTTCAAAACGCTTGTCGACTTGCTCAAAGCGCTTTTCCATGAGTTCAAAGCCCTGTTTCATGAGATCACGCTGATACTTGAGCTCTTCTTCGATCCGGGTCATGCGCATCAGGTATTCGTTCTCATGGACAACGGGTGGTTTGACAGGGCTTTGGCCGGACAGCCATTCACTCAAATGGGTGCGGACATATTCGCCGATGGCGGCATAATCTTCCTGGACAAGCGGCATGCGTTTCTCCTCTCAGCGTTGTCTTTGGCAATGACGGGTGACGGCACCAGTATGCAGGAAATGCAAGTTATATTGTTCAAGAGCCTTCCTGTTGCCTTGCCATGAGTATAGTATGCTTGACTGTTGATTGCAAGGATCGAGTGACTCGATACCTGCCGGATGGCTCGAAACTTTTCTCGTAAAGCTTACGCCTCTGCTTCTCTGGCTTCTTTTCTTGCCAATTTCGAATTTCAAATTTCGAAGTAAACCTGGACCATTGGGTTGCGGGCAGAGTTGGCCTTAAAGGTTAACATCTTGATATAACGTTATTTTTCTTTTCCTGACACTGAAACCTCGTATGAAAATTCAATTGAACTAGTGCAGCGCTGGTGTTCTGTGTTGAGGTGATTCAGGTCATAGCGAAAAGTGCCGGACACATGCTACTCAGGGAATGGGTCTCAGGAAGCATTGTTGTCCTCAAGCATCAACAGTCGCAGAATCGATAAGCGTATACTGAGGAATGGAGCTATGATCAGTCTGGAACAATACCGGAAAAGCGCGGAGTTGCTTCGGCGAGGGCGCAAGGTCTATGCCAGCTGTATGACACGTGAGCAGCAGCTTGTTGCCTTGCAGTACTGGTACCGTATCTGCAGGTGGCATCAGAAGAACAGGATGCCCCTTTCTCTGGGAACGGAGGCTTCTCCTTTGATGCCGTCAAATGAAGGCTGTGCAGTTGGGAGCCACGTTGGGGGCGCTCATCTGCCCGAAAAGCTTGAAGGATGGATGCAGACGACCGCGGAGGATCGACTGCATCCTCAATGAGGTGCTAGTGCTCTGTATCAAAAATGCTGTCTTTGATTTTGGCAACTTCTGAGTATGAAAAATTGAGCCGTTGTCAAATGAAATTCCAATATTCAAATCACAAATATCAAACAATATCCAAATCTCAATGCTCAAAATTCAAAACACATTCCTTCGAAAGGCCCGGGTGCCGTTTTCTTTTTTGGAAATTGGAATGTATTTGGATTTTGGGTTTTGTTATTTGGAATTTCCGCGTCGCTCGGCAACTGGGTCAATAGTCGAGAAAATTTTGTCCAGAAGAATTGCCAAAAGTTAGGACAGAACTTGTGAGACGCGGTGCTAGTTACAATTGATCCAAAAGCCGTCATTGGGATCGATTTGCTGGAGAAGGGTAAACCCTTTGCTTTCGGCGTAGCTCTGCCCATTATCAGTGGGTTCCGTCAAATACACGGACCACTTTCCTCCGTTCCATTTCCAGACGGAGAGGACCGACTCCTCTGTTGTGCCTACAATCACTTCGATATCTTCACTCTGAGTCCCGGTATATCCAAGAAGATTCCAACCGGACGAAAGGCTGGGCAAGGTGTAACTCAGGCTCTGAGATCCCTTACTGTCGTATTCCTCTTGGGTGTAGTAATCCGTTGTCTTGTTCCAGGTAGTATCGTATTCAAAGGTTGCCTTCTCCCACTGATCATACTCACTCCAATTGGCGGATAATGTCCCATTGGAATAGGAAAGGGTAATGGAAGTGGTGTCTTCTCCAACAATTGTTGCTGAGATTGTGTTGGATGAAGCCATTTCATAAAACCCGTACCCATGGTACCAACTATAGTCGCCGTAGACATCACCGCTTAGTTCGACAACAAGCCCTTTGGTGGTTATGGAAAGGTTTCCTTCTTCATTACTGATCGAGCTGTTTGGAATTGTTGAGCCATCGACAGTGATTTGAAGGCTCGTCAAGGAGTAATCGCCAAGCAGCTTCGAAGGCGTTACGGCATAGACGGGCATGCTCAAAAATACCGTGAGAATGAATGCGATGAGGCCTGTTTTTTTCATACGTTTCCCTCCTGACAGAGTTTTCAAAAAAAAGTTTTTCGGATCAGCGCTCGTCATGAGCCGGATAATAGGCGCATTCTTTGATTTCCTCAGATCCCTGATCAGGATGGACCTGATTCAGGGTAGCGCGACCGGCAAACACGCCTGTGGCGGTTCCGCCTTTGATATAATACTCTTGGCCTGCTTTGACAGTGAGTTTGATATGGGCCTCGTTTTCCGGGGTCTTGGCAGTGATGAACACCTCGCCGGGATCGGCCGGGAAGGCGTAATAGGCTGTATGGGGTAAGGTCGTGACCTTTTGATTATTGATGAAAATGGGATAGGATACCGCCCCCCCGACGAAAGTCCGGGTCCGGTAGATATAAATGACAGCCTTCCCGGATGGGGGCGTTAATTCTGTGAATTGTTGCCCTCCAATGGCTGTACATCCTGTCAAAAGCAGCAAGAGAGCCACAGCGAGCCAATACCTGGTGTGTGTTTGATCTTTTTTGGGCCTTGTTCGCATTGCTTCATCTCCTCAATGGTTTTTGAAATCCGGCATGGTAGGTTGCGTCTGCGTCACATTGACCCAATAGCCCTCCCCGGCGTTGAATATTGAAAAAGCGGCAAAGCCGTTCTCGACATCAATCGGACTGACGGTTCCATACTCATTTCCGCTCCATTTGGCAAGTTTTTGAATTGTCCATCCTGCATTCTCAAATACTTGAAAAAAATCAGTCACGGTGGGTATGACCTGGACCGGAACGCAGATCAGATTCCAGCCGGGAAGCAGGGGGGGCATCTGATGTACTCCAGGCCCTTGGAGCTCAAAGCTGTAATCCGAAGTCCCGCCTTCGATAAAATAGCCCTGCCCCGGTTCAAAGACATGAAAGCTGTCAAACGTCCCTCCATATGCTGTATCAAAACCGTCACGCTCTGCAGACCAGGTTGCAATTTTCGATATCCTGTCCCAAACCAGATTCGCTGCAATGCTTGCATTGCTCGCATTCACCGAAATTCCAACCAAAGTCCACTGGTCTGCTGGGATTGTCAATGAAAGCGCTTGCCAAAACTGAGCAAAAACAGATTGTACGCTGCTGAAATTCCCGGCTTGATCCCGGGCCTGGACATGGAGAAACCAGGAGCCCTCTGCCCCGGAGAGGGTTGTGCTATTCGTTGAATGAAAGGACTCATCAAGGAAATTCCAGGTCGGGTTCTGATTGACCGCATGCCTATACGTGACCTCTTCGTTGGCCGACCAGGTCCAGGTCTTGGACAGCACCGGCTCGGTGCTGTTGGCCAGCCCGTTGATGACCGGCGGGGTGGTGTCTTTGGTCCAGGTTGCATTGAATGCAGAGGCAGCCGGCTGCCAGTTTCCGGCTTGATCACAGACCTCAACCCAGAGGGTATGATTGCCATCTGCCAGATCGGCAAAATCCAAATTTGATGCCGCGCTCACGGCAAAAGGTCCTTCCCAGTCAGGTGCATCAATCGCATAGCGATACTGGGTGATGCCCGGCCCGTTCACGACCAGGGTGGTGGAACCCGCCGGACTAAAGCCTTCCGGGTAACCAGAGACTGAAACATCGTCAGGCGGAATAGGTGTGGTGTCCACCTCCCACTGGGCCTGGGTGGCATTGGCCGTCGTTTGCCAGTTCCCGGCCTGATCGCAGTCTATGACCGATAGAGTGTGCTGGCCCTCGCTCAGATCCGTCAATTCGATACTGGCATTGACCTCGGTGGCATTGGACCAGGTTTTGTCATCAAGCTTCCATTGGTACAGCATGACATCCGTGCCGTTGATTGTCAGGGATGCCGTCGTACTGTTGGTTGGACTGGATGGAATCCCGTGGATCTCGGCCACAGGCGGGGTGGTGTCAATCAATGCGGAGACTGTCCATACAGGGCTTATGTTATTTGCGGCATCTTTAGCCTGCACGTGCAGATACCATAGCCCGTTGACATCTGAAAGACTCGCTTGATTTATAGCTTCAAAAGGAGTTAAAGGGTTAAAGGTCCACTCTTTTTGATCATGAAGTTTATATCGGAAAGTGGCATTTTCATCGGCACTCCAGGTCCAGTTAACCGATTGAGATGGTTTATCAATAGAGGTGAGGCCGATAATTTGGGGCGGTATGACATCAAAAGAGAGTTTATTCAAAGGATCTGATCCATTATTGAGTTCTTCATCATCAGAGATGCCGTCATTGTCGGTATCCTGTAAAAGAGGATTTGTGCCGATTAATTGCTCTATACTTTGAGTGAGATTGTCACCGTCGGTGTCTCTTGTGCCATTTGTTGTGGTAAGATCATTGAAATAAAGGCGTTCCCAATTGTCCAATATCCCATCGTTATCGGTGTCTTCCACAAAATGAAGCCAAAATATGACTCCATTATCTCCGCCAATCAGCATATTGTTCTCAGCGTTGACCAATAAAGTATTGGAGTGAAAATTCGGTGCAGAAATTATAATCCAATCAGTCCCGTCATATTTCAGGATTGTTGACGTTTGCTTACTATCCCAACTGGGACTACTCAATAAAAGATAGACATTATTGTTCTTGTCCCCTGCTATGTCAACTAATTCAAAGAATTGGCCATAATCCAGGAATTTCTTTATAGTATTGAATATTTCTTGGATTTGAGACGTCTACAATGAAAAGATTATCATAGTAATTCCCAGTCATTACATATGCAATATCTTGTTCGATCACAATTTTTCCAAAATTATCGTAGGAAGAACCTTTTTCAATTTCTTCATGAGGTAGCAATGCTATGTTCGTTGAATCACTTACATCGAGTGGAACAAGCGCATATTTGGTTTCATCACTTTTTAGCATGAGCCAGGCTGTATTGCCATTAAGGGCCATATCAAATAAAGTGTAGGGCTGATGTTCTTCAAAAGGCTGGGAAATGATTTGAGTGATCTCATTTGTGATGTCAAAAACAGTGACGTGAAGAAATCCATCATCATTTATTGTTACAAGATAGATATATGAGTTTTGTACATCGAAAAGCCCTTTATCTACTGGTATTTCGTGTAAAATTATTGGTGATTGAGGGGTGCTGCTGTCAATAACGCTCAGATAATATTGGCCCTTGCAGGCATGATGCACAAATATTCGATTCTTTAATTCTGTGACATCAAGTATTTTATTTTCAAGATTTTTTTCGTTGTCAAATACAATTTTGCTTAATAATTTGATGTTGCTAGGATCTTCAAGGCTCAGCAAATCCAATGTATGATCGGTCTCAATAAACCAACTATTGGTTGCCGCATAAGCAAATTTTCCGTTTTTTGAGTACCACACTTCCTTGCCCTGAAGATCATAAGAACTAATAAGGCGATAACCGGAGACGGAAATTAAGATATATTTACTGTACTTGCTTGACCATTCGCCTTTGGAAATGGTGAGTGTAATGTTGAAACGGCCAGGCGTATCAAATGTATGAGTCGGATGCTGAGACGTGCTTGTATTGCCGTCGCCAAAATCCCATTCCCAGCTTGCCTCCTCACCAATGGATGTGTCAGAAAAATGCATTTTCAAAGGGTTGGATTGATCTTGGGTATACTCAAAATTTGCCAAAAATCCGGTATTGATCAGCTTCTGCTTTATTGTTTCATTTTCCCCCCCAGGACCGTTCACGTAGAGTTTTACATCATACACGCCTTGTTTCGTATACGTATGCGTGGGGTGCTGTTCGACACTCGTTGTTCCGTCTCCAAAATCCCAAACCCATTCAGTGATATATCCCGATGATTGATCTCGGAATTCAACAGTCATGGGGGCGAGGCCGTTGATATTATTTGTATGAAATTCGACGACAGGAGTATCGACTTTGCGGGCAGCCCAATGCCTTGTTTTGCTGCCGCTACAAAACATATCATCATAACCGCTTATACGTGAAATGATCACTTCTCTGGTGGATGCTTCCAATGTACCTGCCATACTCGTTTCTGAAAATTGCGTGCTTTGGATTTCTATATCATATCCTCTTGAAACGTATGAATTGCTGAACCCGCCTGACTGTTTGATGTAAAAATGATTTGTATAAATGACATTTTCAATTGGATCTGTAATCCCCCCTGTGGAAGTTTGCCCAGTACCCCCATATCCACCGGAACATGACATTGAAATCTTCACGTTCAGGTTTGAAAATTGTGGGGTACCTGTCGCATCAACTTCAAAATAGCGGTCTTGTAAAAAATTGCCTTCATAAATTTCCCAGATACCGGGAGAGAGGGTGACTGCGTATGAGCAAATCGGATAGATAAATAAAAGGATAATGAAACCAAACAAAATCAGTTTCTTATTCATCTTGCTCTCCAAAAATTGGGATGTGAGGTCAGGTTTGATTCTGATTTGACGCAAAAAAAGAATAAACGTTACAACAATTCGATGAGTTTGCCGAGGTCGTTGACAATGATCCGGTTTTTGTCTTTGGTCAGGATACCTTCATCCCGAAGGTATTTCAGCTCCCTGTTCACCGTCTCCCGGGTCACCCCGAGCATGGAGCCGAGATCCTTCTGGGTCATCTTCAAATCGAGTAGGGTGGCGCCGTCTTGTTGTTTTCCGAACTGGTTGATGAGTTCCAGCAGCTTCTTGACCAGTCGTTTCGAAAAGTTGGTAAAACAGATATCGGTCAAGAATTCGTCGGTTTTGCGAAGTCGTTGACAGAGTGCGGTCATGATGGCCTTCAAGGCCTCTGTGTTCTTGATAAGAAAGGAATAAAAGGAGTTGCGATGCAAAACCAGCAGGGTGGTGTCCGTCATGGCGACAGCGTCTGCAGAGCGGGGGGCCTTGTCCAGGACCGAGAGTTCACCGAAAAAATCCCCGTCCGAGAAAACAGTAACGATAAGTTCTTCCCCTTCTTCCGTGGGAATGGAAATCTTAATTTTTCCGGACTTGATGATAAACAAAGCGTCGCCGATATCATCTTTGGCAAAAAGGAGCTGTTCTTTCTTGAGGGTTTTCGTGGTCAGATGGCTGGATATTGAACTCAAGACCTCCGGGGGCATCTTTTCAAAAAGCGGAATTTTTTTGAGGTCCGTTGTGTGCAT
>CAZUMF010000075.1:0-3566 GCA_964621385.1 uncultured Desulfohalobiaceae bacterium | reverse complement strand
CCTCCGGGGGCATCTTTTCAAAAAGCGGAATTTTTTTGAGGTCCGTTGTGTGCATGGTTTCTCCCTTAGACTTCGCGGTTCATCCCGGTCATTGAAAACAAGAATTGGAAATTGGAAATTTGAAATTTGAAATTGGCAAGAAAAGAATGCAGCAGTATGGGAAATCCTGCCCGGATGCTCCGGGCAGGATTGTGACATCATAGAGGTTATAAGAAAAAGTATTTGGTCCTATCCCAGATACCCCTCCGGGGCCGCTTCCGGCTCGGAGAGAGGTCATTTCATATTCTTTGTCTTAAAAATCGAAAATCGCAAATTGGAAATCGAAAATACTCTAGAGCGTCCCCGCATCAATCGATTGCAGCGGCCACCTCGACACAATAGATCACACCGTCCGTGCTCCCGAAATAGATTCTCCCATCGGCGTACTTCGGAGAAGATACCACCTGGCCCCGGGTTTTCAAGCGCCACAGCTTTTGGCCGGTTTCGGCGTCCAGGCAGTAGAGATAGCCGTCATTGCTGCCGCAATAGAGCCGGCCATTGACGACCAGCGGGGTGGAGTGCACAGCGTCACCCGTGGAAAAAGTCCATGGTTCCGATGGGGTGTCACTCGAGATATCCAGGCAGTATATTGTATTGTCCAAACAGCCGATATAGAGCCGATCGTCCTGGATGACCGGAGAGGCAACCAGGGAGCCGCCGAATTCATGTTTCCAGATTTGGGTGCCGTTTGCTGCGTCCAGGCAATAGAGGTGTGTGTCCCCGGGCTGGATGGCCGTACCGTTATAGGCGTTGCCGCCGCCGAAGTAGACCCGGCCCTGATGCAAGGCAGGTGAGGAGAGGATGCGGCCGGAGAGTGGGGATTGCTCCTGGGATGGAAACTGCCAGTCCGGGGTGTAGGACAAAAACCCGGAGGCATACGAATAACTGTAGACCCGTCCGGACCAGTCTCCGAAAAAGATGTTTTTGTTGGTCTGGTCCACAGCAGGAGATACTGTGATACTGCCGTTAACGGCAATTGTGTTTTGCAGTCCATTTGCAGTGTTATGCTCCAGCATAGTCCCGTCTGTGGCTCCGAAAAAGAGCAGTGATTCGGCATCGCCTGGTTGGGGGACCAAAGCCGGAGAGGAAATGATATCAGGATTTGATTGAGCGAAGGAAACAATTTCTTTGTTGTTCCAGACCAGTGAGCCATTGGATATGTTTACAGCATAGAAGTGATTGGACATGGTGCCGAAGTAGATTGCATCCTGATCAAGCGCTGGAGTCGAAAGAATTGGGAGGGGCGTATAGTCCGTATTCGTTTGATACTCCCATGTGACATCCCCATTTTTCGCCTCCAGGGCATACATTTTTCCGTCACAACTGCCGATGAAAACGGTTCCGTTGTCCAGGCGGGCGGAGCCGTAGATGGCCCCGTTGGTCTGGTAGGTCCAGTCCGGAACAGCCAGGGCAATGTCCTGGAAGACTATGGCCCCGGACGGATCATTCAGGGGCAGGGCCAGATCCGGGTCGTAGCCGCCGCCGAACAGGCAGTTCAGGGTGATCTGATCCAGGATTTCCACAGGGATATCCGGAATACTGTATTCGCCCAGGGCATTGGTCCCGGCAGTGATTCTTTTGGACAGCAGGATGTTGTCCGGTAAGACCTGGATAGTGGCCACCACCGTGGCATTGTGCAGCGCTTCCTGCTTTATGTTCGTCACGGTCCCCTGAAGAGTGGCCGTGTCCATGGCGGTAAGCTGCAGCGTGCCCAGGTCGTGGCTGCTTTCGGATCCTGCAAAAACAGCAGTGGCCTCTTCGAGGTAAAAGCCTTTGCGGGCGATACGCAGCTGAACCTCGGGCAAAACGTCCGGCACGGCCAGGCTGAACTGGCCGTTCTGGTCGGAAACCGCGGTTTCATGAAAACCGCGCTGGGTCACGAGGGCGTTGACCACTGGTTCACCGCCGCCGGCGGTGAGTGTTCCGGTCACTGTTTTGGTCTGGGCAAAGACGTAGCAGAAGGGCACCAGGCTGGTGCCGAAGACGCCATCCTCCGGGGCCACCACAAAGTTTTGCTGATTCGCCGTTCCGATACGTCCCTCGCCGACCAGGCCCCAGTGTGCGTCTTGAAAAACGAAAAGATAGACCTTCCCGGTTCCCTGTTCCAGTTCGGTCTGCATGTCCGCCAGGCTCTTCTCGGTCTGACTCAAATTTGTTGTGGTCACCGGCCTGACCCTGGCTTTGAAGCCCGCGGCCTGGCTGCTGGTGGGCTGGCCCGATACGGAATCGATGAGCAGAACATCGGCCCCGCCGATGATCCAGCTGGTGCCTGCGCTGACCTGCAAGAACTGCTCCAGGGACTGAAGTTCATCTGTGCTCTCAAAACTGTTCACGCTGACCGTGATGTCGTTTTTCAGCTCCATTTTGGTGATGATCAGGGCCGAGGATTGATCGCCGATGGCTTTGGGGGTCGGCTTGGCCGGGATGGGAGGCAGGCTGACCGGCAAAGTGTATGGGTTGTCCAGGGCAATGAAAGTGGAGGCATTATAGCTATCGTCAGGCCCATACGTTGCGTTGGAGCTTGAGTCGTTTGAAAAAGCCTCGGGTACGGTTTCGGCCTGGTTGAGGCGGATCGGAGTCAGGGTGTTCGGTTGGAGCAGGCAGGTGCCGTTGGCATATCCCGGGGCCTGGACTTCAATCTGGACCGCCTCCGAGCCATTGTACTCGAACAGGCCATAGCCATCGCTGCTGGCTATGGGCTCACCGTCAAGCAGAACCGTGGCCCCTTGAATCGGGCTAAAGGCCTCACCGCTTGTGTTCAGGACCTGTCCCTGGGTGGGTGGGGCCGGAAAGGCTCCGGTGTCTGTCAGGGCATTCACCCAAAAGCCCTGTCCCGGGAGTATCGAAGTGAGAAGTTGAAAGCCTTTGGCCTGGATATAGCTCTGCGTATCGGCATCCTGGCCGAATAAGTAAACGGCCCAGTTTGCGTCCTGCCAGGCCCACACGCTGGTCAGGCTTTCACCGACCTGCGAAAAATAGGATGGGACGTTCACCGTCTGTTCAGACTTCAATCCCAGGAGGTTCCAGCCGGAAGCGGCTGTCAGGGTCTGCTCGGCAGGGGCGCTGCCGGCAACACTCAGATCAAGGTCCTGTTCACAGTTGACCCAGAAGCCCTGTCCGGCCTTGATGTCGGTGAGCAGCTCAAAGCCCATGGCCTGGATGTATGCCTGGGTTGCGTTCAGGCCGTCTTGCAGCAGAGAGACGTTCCAGGTCCCGTTTTCCCAGGTCCAGAGACTGATGACCTTGGTTTCGGCTCCTTGAAAAAGGGCCTCTATCTTGGTGTTGTTGGGGCTCAGCGGCAGATTGGCCAGATTCCAGTCTTTTCCCAGATTGAGGGTGTAGCCGGCAGTCTGAATCGGCGTCAGAATCAGGCAGCCAACGAGTAAGAGGAATGACAACAGGCCTTTCATGGGACACCCCCTTGGCTTCACGGTTGGAAGTGTGGTTCAGGCCGGCAGCGGCGTCTTATAGTATTTTCGATTTCCAATTTGCAATTTTCGATTTTTAAGACAAAGAATATGACCTGG
>CAZUMF010000074.1:0-16618 GCA_964621385.1 uncultured Desulfohalobiaceae bacterium | reverse complement strand
GGCATAATAGCATTTGTAAAAATTGAGCAGAATCCGTATAGCCTGATCCCCGCTGCGCTCGCAATAGTCCTGCACCAGATCCCGGGCCTGGTCCCGGTATCCGTTGTACTCCATA
Organism: uncultured Desulfohalobiaceae bacterium; assembly: GCA_964621385.1. Classification (GTDB taxonomy): domain Bacteria; phylum Desulfobacterota; class Desulfovibrionia; order Desulfovibrionales; family Desulfothermaceae; genus JAABTT01. The sequence goes on along the minus strand of CAZUMF010000074.1, from coordinate 16,503 downwards.
TCCATGAGCAGAAAGCTCACATCAGCGCCCACGTCGATAAACCGGAAACGTTCGTTGAATTCAATGCAGTCGAAAATATAGAGGGTGTCTTTGTACAGGCAGATATGCTCCATACGCAGGTCCCCATGCCCTTCTCGGAAGCGCCCTCCCTGCGCCCGTTCGGACACAATTTCCTGGTGCGACCTGAAAAACCAGTGACTGTAATCCTGCAGGGTCCGATACCGCAGCGGAGTCACGGCCCGGCCCTGGAGATTCCGGGTCTGGGAGAAATTCTCGTTCATATTGGTCTGCAGAGACTGCACGGCCTCCGCCGCCCGTTCCGGAGCAATGGGCTCGGCTGCGTTGTGGAAGCGGACCAGCTTCTCGGCCAGGGCTGCAAAAAGGGAGGAATCAGCCTGGCCGCGTTCAAGGAGACGGGGAAGCATCCCCTCCTCCGGCAGCCGAAGCATCTTCAGGGTGTATTCAACGATCTCCCCTTCGGCCTCCCGGCCCAAAAAGAACCGTCCCTGCCTGTCCATCCAAACCGGGATGACCTCCAGATACATATCCGGAGCCAGCCGCCGGTTCAGCCGGAGTTCTTCCCGGCAGTAGAATTCCCGTTTGGCCAGACTGGAAAAGTCCAGAAATCCAAAGTCCACAGCTTTTTTGATCTTGTAGACAAAGGATTCGGTGACAAACACATAGGAAATGTGGGTCTCCACCAGCGAAACCTGCTGGACAGGGTGCGGATACAGATCAGGCTGCTGAAAAGCGTGCACCAGTTCGGAATGCATCATCCGGCAACTCCTGTTCCTGGAAAAGCCTGCCGGCAGGGATCAGGATTCCATGGAGGTGCTGCCCAGATAGATATCCGGCTCCTCCTCTTCAGGGGACTTCACCGCCACCACCGGACAGTCGGCTTTGAGAATCACGTGCTGGGCCAGGGATCCCAGAAAAAATTTTCCGACCTTTGAGCGTTTTTCCACGCCGACCACGATTTCGTCCACATCCTTTTCCCGGGCGAAATGCAGAAGGTCCTCGGCCCTGGAATATCCCAGAATGAGCAGGTGGGTGGAACAGGCAAAGCCCTCGTCTTCCAGTTCCTGCTGAATATCGGCCAGCACTCTTTCCGCTTCATCCTTGGACATAAGGTCTTTTTCACTCCTGCTGGGATCCGCGGAAGTGGCGACCAGGATCTGGGCCTGATAGGCCTTTGCATGCGTTTTGGCTACCTGCAGGGCCTCTTTGGAAGACCTAGCCCGTTCATTGTAGGCAACGAGAATTTTCATGGGCTCTCCTTCGTGGATGATCACTGGATGACGGTCAAAAAACACACCTTCAACAAACCAGCGGGCGCGTTTGCCTGCAAACGCGACTAACTGGAGCGGATCAGAAGCAGCGGACGGTCGACGCGGTGCAGGACCCCTGCGGCCACGCTGCCGTAAAAAACCCGGGAAAGCCCGGTTCGCCCATGGCTGGCCAGGGCAATCAAATCGGCCTCGTCCCGTTGTGCGGCATTGAGAATCGCGTCCACTACCTGTCCAGAGCCCAGCCGGATCCGGGTCTGGATATTCTTCTCCTGGAACTCTCCTGCCAATCCGGAGAGATAGGTCTCCGCCCGTTTCCTGAGTTCCTCGATATCCTGCCCGTACTGGGCGGCATAGGGTGCGGTGGCATCCGTGATCATGGGGGGAGGCTCTACAACCCGCAACAGAATAATTCTGGCTTTATAGCGCTGGGCCAGTTCTTCGGCATGGGGCAGGATCTGTTCCGCCCGTTTGGAGCCATCCAAGGGCACCAGTATGGTTGCATACATGTGCGGACCTCCTTCATTGCATATTGAAAATTGAAGATTGACGCGTCCTGTAAAGAGCCCTGGATTTTCTTGTATTCAGCACTATTCAATCGTCAATTGTAAATATTCAATCAGAATTATTCCCTCCTCTATTTCCCTCTGCCGGACTGGAGGGCGTTGACAGCGGCATCGGTTTTCTCGGAGAGCAGGTCCCATTCAAACTTGATCCGTTCGATCAAACCGTTCAAGGGGCCGAAGTCCGGATGAACGCTCGATGATCCAGAAGCCGTATCCTGAATCGCCTTGTGATACAAAGCCTCAAGTTTTCGGGCGCTCGTTGTCCTGGAGAAGGCCTGGGCGTTTTGCAAGCTGTTCTGCTGCCAGGACTTGTGTGTTTCAGCATCCCGGGCCACTTCAAGAATCGCCTCGGCAAAGGCCTCCTCGGAGGCATCCTCCTTCAGAAGCCGCCCGTTTTTTCGGTCGGCAACCACTTCCCGGGTCCCTGAAGCTTCCAGGGCAATGACTGGATTGCCGGCGGCCATGGCCTCGGTCAGGACCATGCCCTGGGTCTCGGACTTGGAGGCGAACACAAAGACATCCATGGCCTGGTACGCATCCTGCAGCTCCCGGCCGGTCTTCTTCCCGGCCATAACCACACGCTGCGCCACGCCGTGCTCCTGGAACAGCCGCTCAAGCTCTTCCTGAATCGGCCCTTCCCCCACCAACAGAAACCAGGCGCTGGTGTCCCGGCTCAGGTAGATGCTCACGGCCCGGCATAAGTAGATCAGATTCTTCTCCGGAGCCAGACGGCCCAGATGCCCCAGAACCAGGGCCGAGGGCGGCAGGCCGGCCTGCTCCCGGAACGTGTGGCCGTTTCCCTGTCCGAAAAAAGCCGTATCCACGCCTGTGGGGATTTCCTCCACCGGACGCTTGACCCCCCGGGACCGGATCAAATCGGCGATACTTTGGCTGGGAGCGACGACCCTGTTGCAGAAATTGGCGTAGCGGGTGGCCAACTGGATCACAAATTCCCGCATGGCCGGAGAATCCAGGGGGACATAATGGGTATATTGTTCATACAGGGTATGGTGGGTGAACACCAGAGGCAGTTTGGCCTTGTGGGCCAGTCGCAGGGCGGTGTCGCCCATGAGAAACGGATGATGACTGTGGAAAATATCCGGTGCAAAGGCCTCGATTGTGTCCTCAACCATAAAGGGAATGGGAATTCTCACCGAAAAATCGCTGCCGTTGAAATTTTGAATCGCGGGCAGACGCAACACCCCTTCAATGGTCTCAGGCTCGTCCTTTTTGAATTCCGGAGCCAGGACAAGCACCTCATGCCCCAAATCGCGCAAGTCTTCGCTGAACTGATGCACCGAACGGGCCACACCCCCGACATGGGGCAAATAGGTATTGGTCGCCATGCAGATTTTCATGCGGCTTGACTCCCAGGATACAATCCACGCACCAAAGCACTCTATCCGAAATCATCCCCCAGCAGAAAGAGGCGGGGGCTCATTCCGGATACTAAATGCTTTCCAGGGGAATTTCAATGAAAATATCCATTCCGGTGCAATCATTTCAAAATCATTGAAACCTGTTGCCCTGCGGCACCTGTTTTTTTATTGGCAAGAATGATTTTGTCGGATATACTGCCTCCGTCCCTGAAACTTCAACCTCCTGAGGAGTTTACTCCATGTCAGGCCAGATCCTGATATTGATGGTCCTGCTCATCCTGTCCGGTTTTTTTTCCTCATCTGAAACAGCCCTGTTTTCCATCAGTATGATCAAGGCCAAGCACCTGGCCAAAAGCAACGGCGTGCTTGATCGCCTGATCAAAAAGATGAAAGACGACCCCCATACCCTGCTGACCACCATCCTCGTGGGCAACAACCTGGTCAATGTCGGGGCTTCCGCCCTGGCCACGGCCGTGACCATGCATTATTTCTCCAACAATGCCGTGGGCATTGCAACCGGCATCATGACCTTCCTCATCCTGGTCTTCGGGGAAATCGTTCCCAAGTCCGTGGCCACCAACCACAATGTCCTCATCGCCCGGATCGTTATCTTTCCGCTCTACTGGCTCTCGATCCTCTTTCTGCCCATCATCCAGTTTCTGAATTTCATCCCCAGATTGACCGGCAAGGTCCACAAGACGCCCATCGCCACGGAAGAAGAGCTGCGGACCATGGTCGAGGTGGTGGAGGAAGAAGGCGAGATCAAAAACGAAGAACGAAAACTGATCGAAAACATCTTCCGCTTCGATGACACCAGTGTTTCCGAAATCATGACCCCCAGTGCGGACATGTTCCTGGTGGAAGTCAATGAGGAACTCGACGTGGAACGGATCATCGATTCCGGGTTCACCCGCATTCCGGTTTTTGAGGGCTATTGGGATTCCATTGTGGGCATCCTCAACATCAAGGACCTTTTCAAGTTCCAATGTACGGCAACAGGCAAGATCGTCATCCGGGACATTATGCGCGCTCCCTATTTCATCCCGGACAACATGAAGCTGGACTCCCTGCTGCAGCAGTTCAAGACCCGGCAGGACCATTTGGCCATTGTCGTGGACGAACACGGGAAAGTGGGCGGCCTGGTCACCCTGGAAGATGTCCTGGAGAGTCTGGTGGGAGAAATCATCGATGAAACAGACCGGGAAACGTCGCACATCATCAAGATCCGGGAGAATGAATGGTTTGTCCTGGGCAAGACCCATGTGGAAGACGTGAATGAACAGATCGGCATGGATATCTCCGCGTCCAAAGACTACGAGACCTTTTCCGGCTACATCCTGGAAGCCATCGGCCGGATTCCCAATGAAAAAGAAAAAATCCCCCTGGACGACTTCCTGGTGACGGTCAAGCGGCGGGAGGAAAACAGGATCACGGCCTTTATCGTCAAACGGATCGTCAAAGCGGAGACCAGGGCTGAAGCGTGATCTGAACACTCATTTTTGGAAATCGCGACATACCCTTTCTTTGATTCATCATTCATCATTGGACGTTCGATGTTGGACGTTCATTCTGCCGAGCCGATAATCCCTACCGGGCTCCACCCCCTGAATCCCCTGAAATCCAGGGATATTCACCCGGCAATCCGGCTGCTTCTCCCGCCAGTGTGCCTCGAAGCGCAGCACTGTATCAGGGCCTTCCTGCCGTATTTCCAGACTGACCGGTCCATGCGGGGTGGGGGTCGGTCCGAAAAAAAGCCTGTCCCGGGATTCCAGCCACTCCGGAAAAAGCCCCGATCCAAGCACAAGATCCTCGCCTTCTTCCCGGACGAAGAGATTGCGCATGATCATGACCCATTCTGCAGCGGCCCAGCCGTGCTGGCCGTCACCCATGCATCCGCCCCTGGTGAAGGGGTGCACGGCTTCCGGCCATTGCCCCGTGGGTGAGGCAAAGGCTGCCGTACTCCGGATACACTCCCGATAGCGGGGATCTCCATTGCGCAGCAGGGTTTGGGCAATGGAGAGGGTCAGGTAGGGATTCACCCCGGAATGGATCATATCCTGGAAAAACCCCCCTTGATGGAAACAATGCCCGATCAAGAAATCCACGGTCCGGGCGATGGCCTCATCATTCGGCCCCCTGAGCTGGAGGGGATAATCCGCCACGAGCGAGCCCACCGCCCCGGCGTCCAGGCGCCGGTTCGGAGAAGCCGGGATCCCTCCCTGCTTCTTTTCCTCCGCTATGGACGCAAGGCTGGCCTGGATGTCCTGTTCAAAGGCACGGGCCTTGCTCACGTAGAGCGCCTGCCGTTCCGCATCGCCAAAGCGCCCGGCCAGACGGGCGGCGCAATGCAACCCGGCCAGGCTCCAGAAATTATCCCAGTAATAATAATCATTGGGTCCCAAATGCTCGGCGCTGAACCCCGGAGGCAGGAGCCCGGGATAGGCCTTCCCCTTGAAGGGCTTCAAGCGCTTTTTCTCAATCCAGCGCGCCCCTTTCCAGAGCGCCTGCAGCCAGTTCTCCGGCAAGTCCCGGCCGCTGAGCCGCTGAAAACGGTCAAAGACCCAGAGCACCTGGCCGTTGGAATCCCATTCCCCCTTTTGGGACTGGAAATAGCCGTTGCTTTTCTGGCGGCGGACAAACTGGGTGAGCAGGCCTTGCGAGCGATCCAGGCACCCGACGGCCAGCAGGGCGTTGAGCATCAGACACCCGTCCCGGAACCAGAATCGTTTGTAGGTGTAGGGTCCGGGGACCACGTCTCCGGCCGACAAAAAGAGCAGGGTTCTCACCGCGGCATCATAGAGGAACCGGCACCAGGAATCGGGAATCTGGAGCCTGGCCGTGTTGGACAGGGCTGCAGACCAGGCCTCCGAACTGGTCCTGAGTGCAGTCCTTCGATCGTCAGTTTTGGAGTGCAGAGGAATCCGCAGCTGTGTTTTCCTGGATTCGCCGGGCTCGAGGGCAAACAGCGCTGCGGCCGTCGCCAGTCCCACTTCGCAGGAAACAGACTCTGCCGGGGCGCCTGTGAACAAAGCAGCCTGGACATCCCCTTCGGCATAATTGGACATCAGCACCCGGTCCGGGGCGTCCCTGAAATGCACCGGGATGCCTTTGTTGACCAGCCACTGCCTTTGGGCAGCATCGAAATGGATGCGGTCGATGAACTGGATCCCCTCCGGATTATACGGCCGCAGGGCAATCACCAGCCAGGCCCGGTGCAGCATGGACACAGCCTCCAGGTCAAGCTGCAGTTCGGGACCGGCCTGCTCCACGTCCAGACGGACCCGGTGACGCAGGTCCAGATCCGAGATCCCGGACCGGGTCCGGACTTCGAGATTGCCTTCCAGATGCAGGCTTTGCCTGGAGTCAGGCAGCTTGGAGGGAATCAGGGATTGACCGTCCCGGGTGAAAATCCAGCAATCAATGGACCAGCCGTCGAAAAAAGGGGTCACCAGGCCTCGCGGGTCGACAATGGGGTACCGGGCGATCTCGGGATGGGCCACGGCCGTCCAGTTCCGGTGGGTCAGATTGACATGGCTGAAGGAAAACCCTCTGGGAATGAAGGAACTGTCTCTGGGATTGAACTGTTTTTCCACCCAGAACGGCCAGATCCAGTCCAGATTGTGCTGAATGGCCTTGGTGTTGATCAAACCCCGGGCATGAAAAAGGATCCCGGCCCGGAGGAGCTCGATAGGTTCCTGGACCTCGGAGGGCTGGGAGAAATTTCTGAGCCGGGCCAGAAAATCCAGGGGATCAATGAGCCCGTAACTCCGGGCCGCCCGCTGAATCACGTATTTCCATGGAAGCCACTGTAAGATACACGCCTCCTTTTTGAGGTTCGATATTCATACCTTCAGGCAGAATTTGAACGTCGAACATCGAACTTTGAATGAAAAAAATGAAGAATCAATGAAATACCAAAGCTGCATACGAGCCCTGCCAGCGGCCGGCGCTCGTATGAAGTCCTTGTGAAATATGGGTCGCGGTGGAAGCCCGCTTTCAATCCTTGCTTCCATGCTATACTGCTCCAACTTACCTTTTTCGGGATTTTGTCCTTGAAGCCAAAGGACAATCAGTCTTTGTTTCAAAAAACAACATTGGATCAGTATAAAAAAAGCGATTTTTGAAATCAAGCTGAAAACTTAGACCTCGTACCGACAATACGTGTTTGAACCTAACCACTCTAAAATAATGAACTATGTCTGGAGTGTTCTAAAAATTGGACATTCTTTTGGTTTCTGGTTTCAGGTGTCATGTGTCTGGAAAGGCAAAATCTGCAAACTCTTATGAAACTTCATTTTTCTTTCTCCGTCATTCCGGCGACTTGTCACGGTATCTTGTCACGTCGAAGCTTCTTTGCGAAGACGGAAGCTTCTGAGCGACGCCGGAAGCCGGAATCCAGACTGAAAAAGCTGGACCCCGGCCTATGCCGGGGTGGCGGAGGGGTGACCCAAATTTTCTGTGTTGACCAAACTGGCAGTTATTCTTTGAATAACAGCACAACAGCTCAGTCTAATATTACAATAAATATCAAATAATTATGATTCAGACCTGTCAGTGACAAGGTTGAAACCTGAAACCAGACACCTGAAACCTCAAAATGAGGCAAAAAATATGTAAAATAGCTGCTTCTGAGCAGCTATTTTACAGCTATTTTGTCCAGAAGGACGGATAGAGGAGCACCAGGGCGGAAAACATCTCCAGCCGGCCTACCAGCATATTCCAGGACAGAAACCACTTCCCGGTATCGGAAATAAAGGCGTAGTTGTCCGCAGGTCCGATCGCCCCGAACCCCGGTCCGATATTCATCAAGGTGGCGATGATCGAGCTCATGGCGGTCGGATAATCCATGTCATCCACCAGGACCATGAAGCAGCTTCCCGCAAGGATCATGAAAATATTGACAATAAAATAGCAGAAGGCCAGGTCGATGATGGAACGTTCCACCGGACGCTGGTTCAGGCGGACCGAGATCACGGCCATGGGCTGGAAAAAGAGTTTGCGCACTGTCACGAACATGTATTTGCAGATGATGACGTAGTGGACGACCTTGATGCCGCTGGTGGTGGAACCGGCGCAGGCCCCGATAAAGCAGACCACGTAGAGAAACATCTGGGCGGCCTGGGGCCAGGTTTCGTAATTGGCCGTGGTGAAGCCGGTGGTGGTCAACAGGGACATGACCTGGAAGGTGGCGTAGCGCAAGGCTTCGCCGAACCCGGCATAGGTCCGGGAGCTCCAGAGGATGAGCGTCACCCCCAGGCAGAAAAACAGCAGAAAACCCACATACCATTTGAACTCGGTATTGATCTGCAGGGCCTTGAAGTCGCCTCTGGCCAGATGATAAAACAGCAAAAAGGTCATCCCGCCCAGAAACATGAAGGTGATGGTCACCCAATCGAAATAGGCGTTGTCATAAAAGCCCAGACTGGCGTTTTTCGGGGAATAGCCCGAGGTGGACACCGTGCCGAAGGCGTGACACAGGGAATCGAAAAGGGACATCCCGCCCAGGGAAAGCAGCAGCACCTGCATCAGGTTCAAGGCCAGATAGATCCCCCAGAGCCAGATCATGGTGTCCTTGTTCCGGGCCTTGAACTTTTCCCGGGTGATCACCTGGCCGGGACTGGATTCAGCCCGGAAGACCCGCACCCCCCCCATGCCGTGGGGCATGAAAATGATGGTCAAAGTCAAAAAGCCCATACCGCCGAGAAGATGGGTCTGGCTGCGCCAGAACAGCAGGCCGTGGGGCACGGCCTCGATGTCCTCCAGAATGGTGGCCCCGGTGGTGGTGTATCCGGACATCATTTCAAAGAAGGCGTCGGTGAAGGAGGGAATGGCTCCGTGGATCATGAAGGGCAGACCCGAGACCGCAGAAATCAGAATCCAGCCGAACACCGCCAGGATGAAACCGTCCTTGATCTGCAGGCCGTACTCCTGGCGGCAGAGCCACCAGGCCGGCAGGCCCGCGCTGATGGTCAAAAGGGCTGATGCAAGGATGGAGGACCAGTCCCCCTCCTGGTAATACAGGGAAACTAAAAGGGGCAGCAGCATGGAGCCGCCGATGACCATCAGGAGTTTCCCCAGGACGTTGATCACGGCTTTTGGATTCATAGGCTGATACGGGGCATCCTTTCACGATTCAGAGGAGTCTGTTTTTATCGAAAGCCGGCTCCTCCAGCAACCCAAAGAATAGGCATTGGATTTCATTATCTTTCAGCTTTGCCAGCGGCCGCGCTGACAAACACGTTTCCCCTGAAACAGATAGACAATTCGGTTCAGATCGTCTACAGTTCTGGCTGATCAATCAAGCAGCCTGCTTTTTGTTCGTTTGAAGAGAAGCAAAGACGCATCAAGGATTCAATCATGCTGGCAATTCAGAACGCGGTGGCGGTCATCACCGGCGGCGGCAGCGGAATCGGCAAGGCCGCAGCCAAAGACTGGGCCGCCCGGGGAGGAGGGGTCGGCCTCCGGGAGAACGACGGGGAGCAGCTCCAACAAACCAAGTCCGAACTCACGGCTCAGGGCGCCGAGGTAGTCACCCGGATCTGTGACGTAACCGAGGAAGAGGACAACACCGCCCTGGCCCGCCTGGCGGTGGAGACCTTTGGGGCTATCAACCTTGTCCTGCCCTTTGCGGGCATCACCAAAGACGGTTTGCTGCTCTCCCCGGACAAGACCACCGGCAAGGTCACCCGCAAGATGAACCTTCAGGACTTCCAAAAGGTCCTGGACATCAACCTGACCGGGGTGTTCCTCACCGTTCGGGAATGCGCCGAACAGATGATCAACACCGGCTCCCGGGGGCTGATCTGTCTCATCTCCTCCACCGGTTCTCTGGGAACGGCCGGACAGATCAATTACGCCTCTACAAAAGCGGCCATGTCTGTCATGCCCAAGGTGATCACCGCCGAATTCTTCCGCAAGGGACTGGCGGACAAAATCCGTTGCGTGGCCGTCGCCCCTGGCTATGTGGGCACGGACATGGTCAAGAACATGAACCAGAAGGCCCTGGACGGCATTCTGGACAACGTCCCCATCCAGCGTTTGATCGAACCCGAGGAGGTGGCCTCGCTCATCGCGGAGCTCTACCGCAACGAGGCCCTGGCCAATGACGTCTTTTTCATCCACGGCGGCCTGCGCCTCGGATCAAAGGGATGAGTCCGGAGAAACGTTCTCCGAAGATACTCTCAAAGGCCCATTGACTCTGCGTTCAGCTTATACCACAAGGAGGCGGATCATGCTGCCGAAGATCAAAACCATTCTGTTTGCCACCAACTTAGGCCCTGAAGCCAGATATGTCTTCAACTATGCCTTGAGCCAGGCCTTTCAGTACCAGGCCACAATTCATGTCCTGCATGTGGTGGAACCCTTGAGCGGATTCGCCCAGAGCCTGGTGGAGCAGAGCCTGACCAGGGAGAAGGCCAGGGAGATCCAGGAGCAATCCAAAGCCCGTCTCCTCGAGGAGTTCAAATCCAGACTGGAAAGCTTCTGTCAGGACGGGGCCTGTCAGCTGGATCAGGGGCGGGAGTTGATCGCGGAGGTCAGCATTCTGGAGGGGCGGCCGCCCGAGGTGATCAAGAAACAGGCCGAGGCCCTGGGTGTGGACCTGATCGTCATGGGCACCCATCGCCGCGGCCTGTCCTCCTCCGGGCTGATCGGCTCAACCGCGCGCAAGGTCGTCAATGCCTCCCGTGTGCCGGTCCTGACCGTGTACACCCCGGATGATCAGCTCGAAAACCTGGAATGAGCCCCTCAGGCCTGAAAACTGTTCTGATCCACATCAAGCAGAACGGTTTTCCGGACCCGTTCCGGCAGGGATTGGATGCAGTTTTCCAAGCTGGCCTCAGGGTTGCTGAAATCCACATGTTCCTTGAGCAGGGCATCGAATTCCGGGGCATTGGCCTCCAGCATCTCCCGGACAATGGCGTGGGTCGCCAGCGGCGTCTGGGGATAGGTCCGCAGGAGATAGGAAAACGCGAGACCGGTGCAGACCATGGGCATACTGGTCAACAGGGACAGCTGTTTTTCCATGCAGAGCTTGGCTGCGTAGATGGCGTCCACCACTGCATGCTGGAGCATGAAGCCCTGGTCCCAGAGACCGTCGCGAACCGCCTTGCTCAGGGCCACATCCCACTGCCTGGTTCCGCCGGCGCCGCCATTGAGGAAATCAAAAAAAGCCGCCTGCTCAGCCCCGACAAGCGGTTCCTGAAAACAGGCCGACTTGAGGGCGGCCGCGGAGCAGATTCCGGTCAAACCGTTGAAGACCATCAACTGTCCGATGAGCTTGACCTCGGCTCCGGCGGTCACCCGTTCACTGAAAAACTTGGGCTTGCCCATCAGGGACAGGGTTGGTTCAAGCTGTTCATACAGCTTGGGATCGCCGCTGGCCAGGATGAGCATGGCCGCGGCATCCGCACCGGCCGGCCCGCCGGTTAAGGGGTAATTGGCATAGCGGATGCCCTGCTGCTGTAAAAAGGCATGGGCGGCCTCCACAAATCCGGAACTCACCGTGGAGAGGTGCAGGATAAAGGGCATCTTGCTGCAGGCCTTGTGGACGAGCGGAACAAGGCTCTGGAATATCTCCAGATCGTCGCCGTTCTTTCCCGCGCAGATCACGATGCCGTCAAAATCACCGTCGCCGATCAAGCGCTCGTAATCCCCCACAAGTTCCGCCCCGTGTTCGCGCCAGGCCTGTCGACAGCGGTCCCGCCGTTCATCACGGGTCCCGCGATCATGGACGCGGAGAAAACGGGCGGTTTCCCCTTTGAGCAGATGCTTTGCCGTTGGACTGAGCATCAGGCCAAGCCCTCCGATTCCCAATAATCTGTAGGTCATGTGTGTTCGGCCTCCTCGTTACAATTGTTGATTGAAGATTGAAGATAGAATATTGCTGAATACAATCAATGAGCTATACGAACAAAAACCATGCGCTTCATGGCTCTCGTTTCAGTTGCATTCGTGCATGAACACCAAGACTACTCAAGCGGAACCAGTGGTGTCAACGACAATATGGAATTGGTCCGACAAGTTGACCAATTTGCTTTTTTTGCAGCATTGCCATATGCTTTCCCATCCATTGATCCATGGCCGGTTTGAACCGAATGCATCAGTCTGCAGGAGAACACCATGCTGCCCCAAACCCTGATCCGGGAGTTTCGCGCCATCCTCGGTCCGGAGAACGTCATCAGCAATGAGACCGATCTCCATGTCTATGCCTATGATTCCGCGGTTCAGGAGCCGGTTGTGCCCGGACTGGCCCTGCGGCCGACCGCCACCGAACAGCTGGGCCCGCTGATCAGTCTCTGCCATGCGAACAATCTGCCCATGACCATCCGGGGCTCGGGAACCAACTTGAGCGGCGGCACCATTCCGGCCTCGGATCAAGCGGTGGTCATCTGCACCGGGGCCTTGAACCGCATCCTGGAAATCAACACCCAGGACCTTTTCGCCCGGGTCGAGCCCGGGGTCCTGACCGCGGAATTCGCCGCCAGGGCAGCCGAACAGGACCTTTTCTATCCCCCGGATCCCGGCAGTCAGACCGTCTCCACCCTGGGCGGCAATGTCGCGGAAAACGCCGGAGGCTTGCGCGGCCTGAAATACGGTGTCACCAAAGACTATGTCCAGGGTCTTCATTTCTTCGACGCCGAGGGCGGATACATCAAAACCGGCTCCCGCACCGTCAAGTGCGCCTCCGGCTTGAATCTCTCCGGCCTGTTGGTCGGTTCGGAAGGCACCCTGGGCGTGATCAGTGAAATCATTCTGAAGCTCATCCCGCCCCCCAAAGCCAGCCGGGCCATGATGGCTGTGTACGATTCCCTGGATAAAGGCTCACAGACTGTCGCCGCGATCATTGCCGAAAAAATCATTCCCTGCACCCTGGAGTTTCTGGACAACTTCACCATCAGGACGGTGGAGGACTTTCGCCGGGCCGGCCTGCCCACCGAGGCCGAGGCCCTGCTGCTCATTGAAGTGGACGGACATCCGGAAGAAGTCCGGGAAGAGGCCTCCAAAGTGGAGGACATCTGCCGGAAGCAGGGAGCCGTGGACATCAAGATCGCTGAAACAGCCGCGGAAAAGGAGAGCATCTGGCAGGCCAGACGCGACGCCCTGCCGGCCCTGGCCCGGCAGCGGCCGACCACGATCCTGGAAGACGCCACGGTTCCCAGGAGCCGGATCCCGGATATGGTCAGGGCCATCAAGCAGCTCAGCGAGAAATACACACTGCCCATCGGCACCTACGGCCATGCCGGGGACGGCAATCTGCACCCCACGATTCTCACGGACAAGCGGGACACCCACGAATTCGAACGGGTCGAACAATGCATTGCCGAGATTTTCCAGACAGCGCTCTCCCTGGACGGGACCTTGTCCGGGGAGCACGGCATCGGCCTGACCAAGGCCCGGTTCATGGCAGACGAAGTGGGAGCGGCGACCCTGAACTACTCACGGCGCCTGAAAGCCGGTGTCGATCCCAAGAACCTCATCAATCCCGGAAAAATTTTTTCCTAAAATTTTTTTTCGAAGCGAAAAAAATTTTTCAAATTTACGCTTCCTGTAAAAAGCTCTGAAGTACAAAACCATGGCAGATATCCACAAACTCTACCATTCGCTGAAAGAACTCGAAGACGAGCTGACTCCCTGCATGAAGTGCGGCATGTGCCAGGCCGTCTGTCCGCTCTATTCCGAAACCAAGCGGGAAAGTGATGTGGCCCGGGGCAAGATCGCCCTCCTGGAATTCATGGCCGCGGAAATGCTCAACGACCCCCAGGCGGTCAAGGAACGGCTGGACAAGTGCCTCTTGTGCGGGTCCTGCGCCGCCAACTGCCCGAGCGGGGTCAAGGTCCTGGACATCTTCCTCAAGGCCCGGTCCATCATCACCGAGTATCAGGGCCTGTCCGCTCCCAAGAAACTCATTTTCCGGGGTTTCCTGGCCAGGCCCGGGACCTTCGATGCCCTGCTCTCATTATCTGCCAAGCTGCAGGGTCTTTTTACCAGAACCACAAACCAGACCTTAGGGGCCTCATGTGCCAGATTCAAGACCCCGCTTCTTGGAGACCGGCATTTCGTACCCCTGGCCAAAAAGCCCTGGCACAGACAGACACCGGCCCTGGACAGCGAACCAGGTCCCGGCAAACCCAGGGTGGCCTTCTTCCCAGGCTGTCTCGTGGACAAGGTCTTTCCCAGGATCGCCCAGACAGCGGTCCGCATCCTGACCCATCACGAAGTGGGGATCGCCATGCCCAAGGATCAGGCCTGCTGCGGGATACCGGCCCTGGCCTCCGGGGACAGGGAGACCTTTGTCAAGCTCGTCACCCACAATATCCAGCTCTTTGGAGGGGATCAGGCTTTTGACTATCTCATCACTCCCTGCGCCACCTGCACCTCCACCATCAAAAAGGTCTGGCCGGCCATGCAGGAGTTTTTCCCGGAACATATGCAGGAACCCATCCAAAACCTTGCCGGGAAGACCATGGATATCAACGCCTTCCTTGTGGATGTCCTCCAGGTGACCAAGGGACGGCCGGAGGCCGAGGCGAAAACGTCCATCACCTACCACGACCCCTGTCATTTGAAAAAATCGCTGGATGTGTCGGCGCAGCCGCGAAAACTTCTGCAGCACAACCCCGACTATGCCTTGATCGAGATGAAGGACGCGGATCGTTGCTGCGGCATGGGCGGCAGCTTCAATCTCCTGCACTACGACCTCTCCCGTCAGATCGGAGAAAAAAAGCTGCAGAACATTCTCCATTCCGAAGCGCAGACCGTAGCCACTGGATGTCCGGCCTGCATGCTCCAGATCACCGACCTGCTCTCCCGGGCCGGACAGGACGTGGCTGTCAGACATCCCATTGAGATCTACGCCGAGACCCTTGATCTCGGTCACAAAAAGACCGAACAATCCTAAAAAAAACCCCATACCATAATTTTCATAAAGGCTGTACACCCTCGCCATGAGCCGAACCACGCTTGCCAAGCGCTTGATCCGCTGGTTCAGTCAGCAGCAGCGGGACCTGCCCTGGCGACGGGAGGTCTCGCCCTACCGGGTCTGGATCTCGGAGATCATGCTCCAGCAGACCCAGATCGATCGGGTGCGACTCTATTTCCAGCGCTGGATGGACCGTTTCCCGACGGTCCAGTCGTTGGCCGAAGCGGATTCGGACAGTCTGTTAAAGGCCTGGGAAGGACTGGGCTATTACACCCGGGTCAAAAATATTCAAAAAACAGCCCAAGTCCTCATGCAGGCCTACCAGGGCCGCCTGCCGGAATCTCATGCCGAGCTGCTGCAACTGCCCGGTATCGGACCTTATACTGCCGGCGCGATCATGAGCCTGGCCTTCAATGCCCCCTATCCGGCCGTGGACGGCAATGTGGAACGGGTCTTCGCCAGGCTCTTTGATCTGTCCGATCCGATCAAGTCACCTGAAAACCGGGCCTTCATCCGCGATCAGATCCAGGGCATGATGCCAGAGAACCAGGCCAGGGATTTCAACCAGGCCCTCATGGAGCTCGGCGCCTTGATCTGCCGCCCCAACAATCCCGAGTGTGCCCGCTGTCCCTGCCCCCCTTCCTGCCGCAGTCTCCGGAAGGGGACCGTGCATGAACGCCCGGTCCGGGCAAAATCGGCCCCGGCGACGCCGCTGCAGGTGTCAGCCGGGGTTCTGCTGCATCAAGGCCGGGTCTTCATCCAGAAACGCCCCGCCACCGGCCTCATGGCCAATCTCTGGGAATTTCCCGGAGGAAAAATCACAGCTGGAGAAACGCCGCAAGAGGCCTTGATGCGCGAGTTTCAGGAAGAGTTGGCCCTCTCGGTTGCAGTGGAGAGGCCCATCATGGTGATCCGGCACAGCTATACCACCTTCAAGGTCACCCTGCACACCTTCTGGTGCCGCCTCAGCCAGCCGGAGCAGTCCCCGGTGCTTCGCTTTGCCGTGGACGGCCGCTGGGTCCTGCCCGGAGACATCCACACTTTTCCCTTTCCCTCTGCAGACAAAAAACTCATCACCCATCTCGCCTCGCGGGGCACCTGGCCGGAAATATGAGTGAGATGAGGGTCTTCTATATACTGATCCAACTTAGCTTCTATTGAAATAGAGACCAGGGACCTTTGAATCAGCAGTCCTTGTCGGGAAAAACCAAAATTGGATCAGTATACAGAGCTCTTTACAGGACGCGTAAACTGGTGTCTGGTTTCAGGTGTCAGCGCCGGCCGCTGGCCGCAGACATCCAGTTTGATCAGTGAAGAAACTTCAGTTTCACGATAGATGACAGGATTGAGAA
>CAZUMF010000073.1:0-16630 GCA_964621385.1 uncultured Desulfohalobiaceae bacterium | reverse complement strand
TTATAATTCCTTCTCGCAACATAACTCAACTCGCAACATAATGTCCCATAATTCTTATTTGGAATTTGTCGCGTCCGTTAACGATCCAACCAACGCGATCGGTGATCTGGAGAAGCTTTCGCGGCCCGTGCGAAAAAACGGGCGCAGCTTCCGCGGTTTCAATCTGTTTTCGGGTCCGGACCTATATGTGTTTCGTGCCATCGTCGAAGGTGGCAGTAATGTGTCGGGCTTTCGAAACCGGGATCTCCAACAACGCCTTTCGATGAACGGGCGGCAGATAACCCCGATCCTCAAGCGGCTTCGGGAACACGGCTTGGTTAAGAAAATCGGTGGTACGTTCAAATACTACTTGACTGCATTTGGACGTCGGGCGACCGCGACCGGGTTGAAGCTTCGTGAAATGGCCGTAATTCCCTTGCTGCGAGGCGCTTTGCATACGACCATCTAAAAAATGTGTGCGTTTTGTCAGCATTTGAATTCGTAAGGGACTAATTGGTTGGGCGAGACGCTCGACTCTGAAGCCACCTTTTGAAAGACGCCTGACTCTCTCCGGAAGGTTTTCCAGCAAGAATGCCCTCCACGCTAATGTCCTCGTCGATATCCTCCCAGTGGATCCCATGACCTTTACCGATCAGCCTCCAGTTTGCTCGCTCCTTATGGCTTGCGTGTTCAAGGCGAGGGTACCATCCTAAAGGAACCGAAATGGTGCGCCCGTCACTGAGGTCAACGGTCAGTGTGTCTTCCGTCGCACTGACATCGAGGGCATAAGGGATTTCGATTTCAACGGCCAAAATATTCATTCCATGCCTCCATTAAAAATTCACGATTTTCTTCAATAATACCATAAACATGTCGTAATTCAAGACGGTTGAATCCACCACTGTTCTGAAGGCGGATCGGATCGAGCCAGAATTTTGCGACTTTGTCATCGCGTTCTACATGTATGTGATGCGGTTCATCACGATCACCGGCATAAAAAAAGAGACGGTAAGGGCCCGCTCTCAATACTGTTGGCATTCAAGTCACCTTCTTGTGGCTATTGTTTTCGGCCCAACGGGCTGGTCAGGGGCGGCGGCTTTTGCCGTCCCCTGCACCAGCAAGGTTATGCATCTTCATCCTTCGGACCAACCCAAAAAAGGGGGTTATGCGCGACCTCCCACAGATAACCGTCTGGATCGGCAAAGTAGCCGGAGTAACCGCCCCAGAACACCTTCTGAGCAGGTTTCACCAGCTTGGCACCTGCTGCGACAGCCTGTTCCATGAGTTCGTCAACTGCCGCCTCCGAATCCAAGTTATGTGCAATCGTGAAGCCGGCGAACCCGCTGCCGTCGGCAGGTACCCCCGCGTCTTCCGCCAACGATTCCCAGCCGTATAGTCCGAGCCAGCTGCCATTGAGTGTAAAGAACGCGACCTCTGGCGGTGAATCCATCCTCGGCAGGCCAAGACCCTGCTCATAGAAGCGGACCGACTCTTCCAGATCACTGACACCCAGCGTAATCATGCTGATCCTTGGCTTCATTCAGAATCCTCCATTGAGGCATAACATTGAATTCAGCGGACGCCTATGTCGTCCGCTGAAATGACTTGTTGGACGAAGCCGCTGCGCGGCAGACGAGCCCCGAGCGATCCTGCTTGTCCATAATTGATGTGTTGTAATCTCACTGAATCCGGTGATATGTAGAAAGCGGCCGGGCAAAGGCAAGGCCGCCACTTCAACTATTACCAAGGAGGTTACAATGAACACCACCATGCCGCAAGATCCCCACTTCAACAAGCAGTACCAGCAACATCTTCAATGCCTCAAACTTGGCGGTCTGCAGCCAAAGACCATCGAAGCCTACGCCAGGGCGATCCGGCGTATCGGCAACTATTTCGATTGCAGGATTGACAATCTCAGCTCCGGCCAGTTGCTCGATTATTTCACGGAACTCCTGGACACGCACTCCTGGAGCGCGGTCAAGCTCGACCTCTACGGCCTGAAATTCTTCTACGCCCGGGTACTGAATAAGCCCTGGGAGGATATCCCCCTGATCAAACCTCCCAAGACATCCAGAATCCCGGATATCCTCTCCGTCGAGCAGATGGGGCAATTGTTTGCCGCAACCAGGATCTTGAGCTATAAGATCTTCTTCTTTACCTGCTACAGCATGGGCCTGCGCCTTGGCGAAGGCATCCGGCTCACCATCGGCGACATCGACGCGGACTACATGCGGGTCCATATTCGTGATGCCAAGGGCAATAAGGACCGGCTGGTGCCGCTGCCTGACAAAACCCTGCGGGTGCTGCGGGAGTTCTGGGCTGTTCACAAGCATCCCCATTTCATTTTTCCGAGCCGGAAAAGAGGGCTGAATAATGCCCACCTGGTTCTGCAGCCACTGGAGAGAGGCGGCATCCAGACCGCCATGAAAGCAGCTGTCAGACAACTCGGCATAAAAAAAAAGTTTCATGCCATTCCCTGCGGCACAGCTATGCAACCAATATGCTGGAAGCAGGCGTTGATCTCATTGAACTACAGCAGATCCTGGGCCATGTCAGTGTCCTGACAACCTCCAGATACACCCACCTCACTTCCAATACCAGGAACAATGCTCGCCAGGCCGTCAATACTCTGGCCAACACCTTTGATATAACATGGGGAGGGGTCAAATGATTCTACTCTCCACCATCATCAACCAGTTTGAAGACCTGTTTTTGGCCAAATACCAATCAGCCATCCTGCCGGAACATCGAAAAGCCCTGCACGCCATGAAGCAGTGCCGAAAAGAACATGGTCCCCATATGTTGGCCGGCTGCACCAACCATAACTGCGGAGTCCATGCATACATCCCCCACTCCTGCGGTCACAGGAGTTGTCCTCACTGCCAGAATCATGAAAATTGGCAATGGATCGAGAATCAGATGAGCAAACACCTGCCGACACGTTACTATCTGATTACTTTTACCCTGGCTGAAGAACTTCGGGATCTGGCCTATAAAAACCAGAGAATTATCTACTCCCTTATGTTCGACTGTGTGCAGGATGTCCTGAAAACCTTTGCCCAAAATGATAAACAACTCCAGGGCTCAGCCGGATTTACCGCCATACTGCATACCAACACAAGAGCCGGTGAGTTTCATCCCCACATCCATGTGGTCATGCCCGGAGCCGGCATCAACAAAAAAACCGGGTTATGGCGAGTCAAATCATCCAAGTATCTCTTTAACCACAAGGCTCTGGCCAAGGTGTTCAGGGCCAAGCTCCTGGAAAAAATCGTCGACTACGACCTGCAAGTGCCAAAAAACTGTCCGAAAAAGTGGGTGGTGGATTGCAAAAACGTTGGCAACGGCGACAAGGCCTTGATCTATCTCGGCAAGTACCTCTACAAAAGCGTCATCCAGGAAAAAAATATCGTCAAGTGCGAAATTGGCATGGTCACCTTCAAGTACCTTCATGCCAAGAGTAAAGAGTATCGCACCAGAACCGTCACCGGCGAATATTTCCTTTACCTGTTAATGCTCCATGTTCTGCCCAGAGGGTTTCGTCGGACCAGATCCTACGATTTTCTCCATCCATGCAGCAAGAAACTGATCAAGCTGCTGCAGTTGGTTCTACGCATGCATCCCCGCTTTCAAAATGTTCAAGAAAAGCAAGCAACGGCCGCCAATTACCTGTCCAGTGTGCGGCTCAATAATGAGAATCATCAAGACAGGAATAATGAGGCCTCTAGCCGATCGTCAGTCGAGCCTATCTTTGACCTGATCGGGAAAGGAGAAACCGTTATGTAGCCCAAACCAGACATAAGATTTTTCAAAGATCCGATAAGTCGGCAATGGATTCCTACGCTCAAAAAACAGCATATTTTCCCACTGAGGCTGCCTTTTGACTGAAAATCCCCGTTTCCAAAATCGATTTATTGGATAGAATTTTTTCCTCCTTACTTTTGGCCTTATCCGGCCAACATCCCCCCAAAAGGTATTTTCTATATAGTGATATCGGGCTTGTCCAACAAACGGTTCAGACTTTGGTTCGCTGCACTCTCAAAGTCTAACCTTATCCGTTGGGCAAATCTACAATTTTAGTTTTTCAACAATACTATGATATCTATATGCGATCATCTTCGATGCTTGTGCTATCTCCTGTATCTTGATTATAGCCCAAGACAATGCTACTGCATCGGACTTAATGTCGGACGAGTGGAAAGTGTTTGGCGGTATCGGCTGTCCACTCCGAGTCTCGCCTCCTCGTTCATCAATACGCACAACAAGATACTTACCAAGGACGTGGATTATATTAGGACGCTTATTATGAGGGATGGATGAGTTTTCCTCATAGAAAGTATTCAGATTGGTCATGAGTGAGTCTCTCCCAATCCCATCAGAAGCATATATAATCTTACATGGCCAGTCGTCGAACCCTCTAATCTTCCAACCAATGGAGTATCGGTCTTTAGTAAGCGGTTGCTGGTCTGGAATGCTGGCAATATTATTTAAAGCATCAGTGAGTTCTTTCTTGTTGAGCGTTGACTTTACTGAAACAATGCCTATCGTTCCATCGATGCAAGCAAATGATTTACCGTTGTCTCCGCCGCCCAAGAAATTGTATTGAATGGAGGAGTCGTTTGTGATGATTATGTCAATTTGTTTTGATTCTTTTCCCTCTTGGTCAAATAGGAATCCTCCAAACAAGACATTGCAACTAGAGGGGATATGCTGCCTTAGCATCTCAGCATAAACTCTTTCTCTGGAACTACCAATATCAGTAGCATTTGGGAATACAGAAGCAGCGTTCTTTTGTCCCCTGAGAACCTCACCAACGTTCGCATAGTATCTGTTTAGTCGCTCAAAAAACGGTTGCATCAAATTGATCTCCTGTAATTGCCCAATCGCGGCGCTGACCCGTGGAATGAAGCTTGCGGCGCCGAAGGCGCATGCAAACGAATGACAACGGGTCCAGTGCCTGGTTCGGGCGCGCGGAGCGCGGCCGAACCAGGCACTGGACGAAGTCAGCGCCGCGATTCCGCGCGACGCAGTCGCGCGGAACAAGCAGTTACAAAGTTTTTTTTCCTGACATCATCCTATGAATTTTCAGGAAATGAGCTATAAGTGGTCCAATCTATGCCGAAATTTTCAGTTTGACAGGTTTATGGAAATTGAATAAGCATCATTTTAGTATAGTTACGAATAGAATGATAGACCTGATTTGAGGATTTGGCAATGAAAAAGATTCCGGATCGGTCTCAAGCCGAGTTCATGCCGGCGCTGGAAGCAAAGCATGTTCCTCCAACCCAACAGGGACATTATTTGAAATGGCTGCGATACTATCTGGATTTTTGCGAAAAATACGGCTTTGATCCTCATCTTTCCCAGAGCCTTCCTCAATTTATCCAAAAATTGGGGAGCAAAAACCAGACTCCTGCCCAGCAGCAACAAGCCCAAGAAGCTGTTCAGCTCTTTCTGGAAACGCGACCTGTTGGTGAGATGATAATGGAGACAAATGCACTGGATCATAGTTCTGAAAAGCAATCGGTTTCCGAAAAGCATCAATCCTATCAAGACGCTTCTTCCAAGGCGAAGACTCCCAAATCCTCCAATAAGCAAACAGCAATCAACGCTCCGACTCAAACCAAAGCAGGAGAGCAGTGGGAAAAGGCCATGCTGGCCCTGAGTGATGCCATCAAGGTTCGGCATTATTCCCCCAAGACGCTGGAGTCCTATGCCAACTGGGTCGCCAAATTCCGATCCTATACCCGCTGGAAAGAGCTCCAGGCCCTGGACACCTCAGACGTCAAACCCTATTTGACCTCGCTAGCGGTCGAGAAGTACATGTCCGCCTCCTCACAGAACCAGGCCTTCAATGCTCTTTTGTTCTTCTTCAGGCATGTTCTGGGCAAGGAGTTCGGCATTATCGACGGTGTGGTCCGGGCCAAGCGCAGGCCGTATATTCCTGTTGTTTTGACTCGTCCCGAGGTCGACACGATCGTCCAGCAACTGAATCCTCCGTATGATTTGGTGGTTCAGCTCCTCTACGGCTGCGGCCTGCGGCTTTTCGAGTGCCTGAACCTCCGGGTCAACAATTTCAATTTCGACTTCGGACCATCCAGGAGCTCTTAGGCCACAGCAGCGTCAAGACCACCATGATCTATACCCACACCGTGAAGAGCCAAACCAGGAAAGAGGCCAGAAGCCCACTGGATTTTGAAGGATAAATTGGCGTCAGGCTACCGGAGGACAAATCCGCTGTCAAGCTCCTGGATTGAAGACTGTTATCTCTATTTAGTATGCACTTTGATGACTTTATCAGGAAGGCCTGTGCCTCGCGGAGCCTGGACTGGCGCAAGTACAGGCGGGCCAGCCAGAGGCGGGTTCTGGAGCGGATCAGGCAGCTGGGCCTGGGCGGCTATCAGGACTACCTCAGCTATCTGGAGCGCCATCCCGCAGAGTCCGGACAGCTGCCCAACCTGCTCCGAGTCACCCTCAGCCGCTTCTTCCGGGAGCGGGCCTGCTGGGAGGAGTTGGCCGGGGAGGCCCTGCCCGAGCTGTTGGCCCGCAAGGCCGATCCGGTGCTGCGGGTCCTCAGCATGGGCTGCTGCGGCGGGGAGGAGCCCTACACCCTGGCCCTGCTCTGGAAGGAAGAGCTCGAGCCGAAGTTTCCAGGGCACCAGCTGGAACTCACGGCCGTGGATCTGGACCCGGCCTGCCTGGCCCGGGCCGGAGAGGCCCTGTATCAGTCCAAGACCCTGCGGGAGGTCCCGGAAGGCATCACGAGACGATGGTTTGAGAAGGAGCCGGGCGGGTGGCGCCTTGATCCGGTTATCCGCAGACTGGTTGCCTTCAGTCAGCTGGACCTGCTGGAGGATTCCTGGCCAAGGGGCTGGGATCTCATCCTCTGCCGCTATCTGTTCTTCACCTATTTCACAGGTGAACGGCAACTGGAGAGACTCCAGCGCATCCAACAGGCCCTCCATGCCCCGGGGCTGCTCATGATCGGCAGAAAGGAATCCATTGATCTGGACGCTTCTTCCGAATTCGAGCAGGTCTGCCAAAGCGGATGCCTGTTCAAGCAGTGTTTCAATAGTTACGAGTAAATCCTTCAACAACAATCACCCTGGGCTTGACCTGCATGAATTGATGCGATACCATCATGTCATCACATTGAGGAGGTGGTGTCATGCGCACAACCGTGAACATTGAGGACGATATCCTGGCCGTCATTAAAGAAATGGCGCGAAAGGAACACGTATCCGCCGGGCGCGTCATCTCCCGTATCGTCAGGGAGGCATTGACCGACCGGAATTGTAGGCAGAATGCAGGATCTGAACAGTCAGTGGCCGGCTTTCGTCCGTTTCTGCCCAGGGAGAAGGTAATCTCCAATGAGCAGGTCAACTGGATCAGAGATGATGAAGGGGTGTGAATGCGGGCGCTTCTTGATGTCAATGTTCTTATTGCCCTGCTCGACGCCGGGCACGCCTCGCATGCTCTGGCCATGGACTGGCTGGTAGGGTGTCGGGGAGACGGCTGGGCTTCATGTCCCATCACTCAGAATGGATGCATTCGAATCATGTCAAGTCCGGGATATCCTGATCCCTTGCCTGCAGCAATGGTGGCTGGACGCTTGGAAGAAGCGGCTTCCAGTCCGGAGCATGAATTCTGGGCATGCGACATGAGCCTTTTAGACAGCCAGGCCTTTGACTGGTCGTATCTTCTCGGTCACAGACAGATCACGGATATGTGCCTTTTGGCTTTGGCCGTTCATAATACGGGCCGGTTCGTGACCTTTGACCGCCGTATCGAGCCTAGGGCGGTCAAAGGAGCGAGGGAGGATCATCTGTTCATACTTGAGGGATAGTACCCGGCAAAGGTTCGGGTGATCCGCCTGGCCTGGAGTAGCTCGGCTCCTTTGTAGGGGATTCAGTCGATGGCCGGTCCGCTGCTTTGCCCAGTGAAGCCATGGTGGGTGCCGGCAGCAGGAGGTGCAAAAGCGTGGGCAAATCCGCCGTCTTCGGTGAATACGGCAGAGGCCACGCTATCAAATCCGGCGTTGAAGTCGCCGCTGAGAATCATCGGCAGCTCGCCGAAATGGCGGGCCGGGCCCCTGCGGATCAAAGATAATGTTGTGCTGCCAGTCTTCCGGTGCCGGTTCCCGGCGGCCGATGCAGCTGTATTCAGGCAGGAGAGCGGCCAGTTCCTCGATCTGAAAGTCGTTGGCCTCCTGGAAGGTGTAGAAGTCCGCGGGCCAGGCTTTGAGAAGCTCAGGATAGGCACGCCGGCGTTGCGTCCAGCTGTTGGGGCCGTCGTCGGCCAGGCCGAAGCGTAGATTGAGGTCGATGATGTGTATGTTTGTCATCGGCTGGTTTGCGGGGTTTTTTGTCCGTGCAGTGTGTTCTGTCATTGACGATGCGCAGGGCTGTCCGGGCGCCCTGGGATCAGGCTATCCCTGTCTTCATCAATTGTAAAATCAGAAAAAAAGAATGAAGAGGGAAGCAGCAGGATTGATTATGCAGGACAGGCGAGTGGACAGGGGGGGCCAGCGGGGGGCCGGCTTTGCGATTGAAGTGGACGGCCAGACCATGCTGGCCTATGAAGGGGAAACCATTGCCGCGGTGTTGCAGGCTGCAGGCAGGAAAATATTCCGCACAACTTCAAAAAACGGCCGTCCGCGGGGACTCTACTGTGGAATAGGACTCTGCCACGACTGCCTGGTGGTCTTGAACGGAGAGCCCAATGTCCAGGCCTGCCAGACCCTGGTCTCGCCGGGGTGCCGGATTGACACCCAGAATGGCCTGGGTGAAGTGAAACAGGCCCTGGCCGAAGGCGCCGTGGACCTCAACGAAGTCAAACGGAGGACCCGGGTGGGCATGGGGCTCTGTCAGGGCCGGATGTGCGCGCCGGGTCTTCTGGAAATCCTGGCCCGGGAGCACAATCTCAATCCGGATCAACTGGCGTCCCTGCAACTCCGGCCGCCGGTCAAGCCGGTCCCCCTGCCGGTTCTGGCCAAGCATCACAGCTGACCCGATTTCCCCTTGTCCTTTGGTCCCGACCAGAGGGGCTTGACATTCGCTGCCAGAGGGGCAACAATGCGTATAAGCTTCCAAAGCTGGCTCCGCCCGCAACCCAAAGGGTCCAGGACTACGTCGAAATTGGAAATTCGAAATTTGAAATTGGCAAGAAAAGAATGCAGAAAAGCAGAGTGTTCTATTACGCCTCATCAAATTTCCAATTTCCAATTTCCAATTTCCAATTTCTTTGACAAGGGCTTCAACTGCTTCGGAGCAACACATTGCCTTGTTTCCTATGACAGAAATTCACCGTTCCATCTCTATCCACAGGAGGTTTGGCCATGGGCTCTATTCAGGTTGTCTCCAGTCCGGATGAGGACACGCTGCACAAACTCGATGTTTTCAACTGGCCGATCTGGGAAAAGGAAGCCTCGGAGTTTCCCTGGACCTATGACGAGACCGAGACCTGCTACCTCCTGGAAGGGAAGGTCACGGTCACGGCCGAAGGCGAATCCACCGCGTTTCAAAAGGGCGATCTGGTGACCTTCCCCCAGGGGTTGTCCTGCACCTGGACCATTCACAAGCCGGTCAAAAAGCACTACCGCTTCGGTTGATCCATGCACTTTTCCAATCCCATTCCGGATCCCATTGCTTTGAAACGGGAGATCGAGGCCTCGCATCTGAGTTGGGTTCTGGAGTCGGCCCAGCGCAACTCGTTCATTGGTTGTAAGCAGCAATCGATTCCTGGAGAATACATGCAGCTTTAGAGGAATTCTCCTTGGTTCTCCGGTATGTGGGCCTGACTTTAAACAGTTCCATTACCGTCTGTACAAACTGAGGACTGCCAACCACCAATGCTTCAGTCATTGCTTTTTACTGAGTCGTTCGTGTCGGGGCACCCGAAGAACAACGGGCAGGGAAGGTGATCCAATAAAATGAACTTCGGTTCATTTTTTTTCTTGACAAAAGGTGAACCAAAGTTCATTTTATTGCCGGCACGCAGTTGCGGTATGGCTGAAAAGGGAGTGTCCCTTGGCAGAGAAAGAATATTTTTGGAAAAATATTGGAGGAGAGATCATGCCTACAGCAAGCCCAACCAACAAAAGGCCCAAAGTCTGCCCCTGGTGGGTCGCCTACACCTTTGACAACCCCCTGCGCCGTCTGGTGCATCCCCCGGAAAAGATCCTGCAGAAGTACGTCAGGGAGGGCATGCAGGTCCTGGATATCGGCTGCGGGTTCGGGCACTTTGCCATCGGCATGGCCCGGCTGGTCGGGGAAACGGGCCGGGTGACTGCTCTGGATGTGCAAAATCAGATGCTGGCCAAGACCCTGTCCAGGGCCCGCAAGCAGGGGCTGGACCGAAGAATGCGCACGGTGTGCTGCAACAACGGGGACTGGGGTCTGGAGCAGGGCTTTGACTTCGCCCTGGCCTCGAACGTTCTCCATGAGGCCCCTGATCTAAGCGCACTCATCACACAGGTCGCCGCTGTGCTCAAGCCGGGCGGCCTGTTCTACATCATGGAGCCTTACGGCCATGTCCGCGAGGCGGCCTTTGAACAGGAGCTCGACACCTGCCGCGAGGCCGGATTCCTGGAACTGGACAGGCCGAAAGTGGCCCGGGAACGCTGCGCAATGCTGCAGAAACCGGCAAAGCAGGGCAGGGCATGAACAGGCCCAGACAGGAGTATGCGCCGGTTCAGGAGCGGGGGGAGGCCACCAAGAACCGTCTGTTGGACCAGGCCCTTGAGCTGTTTACCCGAAAAGGCTATCATGCCACCACAAGCAAGGAGATCGCGGCGGCCGCCGGCCTGGCCACCGGGTCCTTTTATCGCTATTTCCGGGACAAGAAAGCGGTCTTTCTCGGGGTCTGCTCCCGGCTGGAAAGCGGGATGCAGGCGGACATCTTCGGTCTGGGGCTGCGACTCCGGGCGCAGGGGTGCAGCCCGCGGCGACTCCTGGAGACCGTGGTGAACAAGGCCCTCCAGGCCCATGAGCCGCATCGCAGATTTCACCTGGAAGTCATGACCCTGCAGGCCAGAGACCCGGACGTGGCCGCCCTGGTCCGGGAGCGCCGGGAAAGGATCACGCGGCAGCTGCAGGACTTTCTCCGGCCCATGCAGTCCGATCTGCGGGTGGCGGATCTGAAGACCGCCGCGGCCCTCGTGCATATGACCGTGGAAGAGGCGGCCTTTCAGACGGTGATTCTTCAAGAACACCATGCCAGCCAAGCCCTTCGCACAGAATGTATCGACATGCTGGCCAGGTATTTGTTGAAAGACCCAGAGCCCAAGCAGGAGGGATGATGAAGACATTGCTTGAGCGCTATCCGTTTCGGACCGTGCTCAGCCTTGAACCGCTGATCACCGCCCTGAGAAGGGACTGCGAGACAATATCGGAGACCTGCGGGGCGGCGCTGGCGAAGATTGAGCAGACGGAGGAACTCCGCGGCCCCATCAAGGACCTGTCCGTGTTGGACCGCCATCAGGATCTGCTGCGGGAACTCCTGCATCAGGTTGTTTCTGTCCTGTCCTGGCAGACCGAGGCCGTGGCCGCTGTGGTGCCTTTTTCCATGGAGCCCGTCGCCGTCTCGCCGCTCTTTGCCCGGCTTTTTTCCGACGGCAAAGGGCTCATGCAGGGTGAGATCAACCTGAAGCAGGAAGATTTTGAATTCGGGCGGATCATCCGGGCCTACCTGTTCATTCTCAAGCAGTGCTTCCAGATCGATGAGGACCTGCAGTATCCCATCGTCCGAACCGTCCGCGATCCAGAAACCGGGCTGGAGCGCTATTACCGGATGGAGCTGGACTTTCGCTTCGTCCAGGCCAGGCCGCTGGTGGAGTCCTCCAGGGAGCTCAATTCAGATGAGCGTTCCCGGCTGGTCGACGCCCTGACCGATCCCGAGGCCATGAAGGCCCTCCTGCCGCCGGAGAATTACGAGATTTGCGGCCTGACCTTGATCAGGATGCTGGATGTCACCCAGTCCGAGGTCCTGTCCCTGCTCCAGCGCGACCTCATCGACCAGGATTCCATGACCACCTGGAACGGGTTCCAGCAGATACAGAACAGACTGCGGACCTTGTTTCAGAAACCGGAGCTGATCAGCGGCATCGCCGCTCTGAGCGACGACCAGGTGCTCCTGCTCAATACGGGCTGCGATATGGTCCAGAACTGCATTTTCGCCAATTCCCGGCACATCCCCCAAAGCGAATTTGTGGGCAGCCCCTTTGAGCAGGCCGTGGACAGCGGCCGGATTCTCAGAATCAAGGATATTCACCACGATCCCTGGTTTCTGGAAAAAGGGGAGCAGGCCGGGTATCTCGGGGTCAGATCCCTGCTCATCGCCCCGCTGCTCTATCAGGGCCAGTGTGTGGGGACCATGGATCTCGGACTGCCGGACGTCAATGGTTTCGGGCCCATGTCTGAACTGCTCCTGGAGCAGCTCCGGCCGATTTTTGCCCTGACCGTGAAGAAATCCCTGGATGAGCTGGACCATCAGATAGAGGGGGTCATCAAGCAGGAGTGCACCGCGATCCATCCGGCTGTGGAATGGCGCTTCCGCAAAGCGGCCCTGCAGCACCTGGAGGATGTTCAGATGGGGCGGAACACGGAGATCGAGCCCATCGTCTTCCAGGATGTCTTTCCCCTGTATGGCGTCGCCGATATCCGCGGGTCCAGCCAGGAGCGCAACCAGGCCATTGAAAGCGATCTGACCGAGCATCTGAACCTGGCCCGCAATGTGCTGCTGACCGCGGATCAGATCAAGCCCATGCTTCTGGTTCAGGAGATGCTCCACAGGCTGGAGGGCTATCAGTCCAGCCTCAGCAGAGGGCTGGACTCCGGGGAGGATCTGTCGGTGATCGATTTTGTCAGCCGGGAGGTGGAGCCCCTGTTTCCCCTGCTCCAGCGCTTCGGCACCGGGGTCCGGGAGGCCGTGGAAACCTATCAGGCCGCCCTGGATCCGCAGGTGGGAACGGTCTACAGCCTGCGCAAGGATTTCGAAAACAGCATGGCCCTGCTCAACGACCGGCTCTGCACCTTTCTCGACCAGGAAGAGGCTGCGCTGCAGCAGCTTGTGCCCCACTATTTCGAGCGGCACAAAACCGACGGCCTGGACTACCTGATCTATCTCGGGGATTCACTCCTGGAAAACGGGGGCTTTGACCCGGCCTATCTCAAGAACTTCCGCATCTGGCAGCTGAAAGCGGCCTGCGGCCTGGCCAGAATCGCCGAGGAGCTGAAATCCTCCCTGCCGGTTCCTTTGGACATCGCCCAGCTCATTCTTATCCAGAGCAGTCCGATCTCCATCCGCTTCAGGTACGATGAAAAGCGCTTTGATGTGGACGGGGCCTACGATGTCCGGCAGGAGATCATCAAGTCCAGGCTGGACAAGGCTACAGTCAAAGGGACCGGGGAGCGTCTGACCCAGCCGGGCACAATCGCGGTGATCTACTCCAGCCGGGCCGAGGCCCAGGAAATGCACGAGCACATCGACTATCTCTGCGCCCGGGGCTTTCTCCTGGAGAACGCGGAACAGCTCAAACTGGCCGATCTGCCTGGGGTGCAGGGCTTGAAGGCCCTGCGGGTGGGGGTGGATCTCCAGTCTCAGGGATCTGCCTCCTGATTTTCATGAATATTGCTTCTCATGAAGCTATTTCCAAGGGCAGGTGCATCCGGTCCGACCACGGACATTGACAGGCGGTGTCGTATGGCTTATTATATATGTATTCTGAATACATCAAACGGAGATGGCTCATGAGGAAAACCACGGTGCTTTTGGATGAAAATCTATTGCAGTCAGCCATGGAGGCGATTCAGGCCAAGTCCAAGCGTGAGGCCATTACCGCAGGGCTTGAATCCTTGGTCAAGCAATGGAATATGAACAAACTTCGAGAGGAACTCGGGACCTATAATCTTGACCTTACACTCAAAGACCTGGAGAGCCTCCGAAATGATGAATCGATATCTGATTGATACATCGGCCTGGATTTGCGCTTTGAGAAAGGATGGTGATCCAAGGGTGCAAACCAGGGTTGCCGATCTTTTAAAAAAGGAGCGTGTCGCCACATGCGCCATGATCAAACTCGAGCTTCTTGGAGGCACACGATCTGAACAAGAGTACTCAAGGCTGAAGGCACGGCTCAATGCTTTGGAGGATCATTCAAATGAATCCTCCTCATGGGAGACTGCTTTTGCAATGGCTTTCAAACTCCGTCGGTCAGGTCTGACCATCCCATCGACAGACATTTTGATTGCTGCCTTCGCCCTGATGTCGCAGGCGATTCTTGTTCATGTTGATCGCCATTTTGATCTTATTGCCTCACGCATGGATCTTCGTGTGGAAAGCTTTGTCGGTGCTGCGACGTAAATCCAGGCTTCCTATAGCCTTTGAGAAAAAGTTTTTGGATTTATCCCAGATAACCAGCTCTAATTCTTTGTCTTAACAATCGAAAATCCAAAATCCGAAATCCGAAATCTAAAATCTAAAATCCTATAGTGCCCCCTTTGCCGGTTCTTTGACGGGGTCGCAGCACGGTGGAGATGAAGTCACGTTTTTGTTTTTTCCCCATCAGGCCTTTTCCAGCGGTAGGGGAGCTCGATCCTGGCTCCGGGCTCGCGCATGGTGGCAAAGGCCTGCAGGGCATCCAGAATGATCCGGCGCTGGCGGGGGATGTTGTGGGGTTCGCCGAACATGCAGCCTCTGGGGAACTTCACGATCAGGGCCCGGGGCGGCTTGGCATAGGCCATGCGATCCGGGCTGTTGCCCAGAGACAAGGTCGGGATGCCTGCCGATTCCACCACCCGTTGTATCAGACCGACCGTCTGATGGCACTTCGGTCAGACCGGCACCGCCAGCAGGGCGGTGACCTCCTGTTCCCGGAGCTTGTCCACCAGGTTGGGAAGGCTTTCCTCAACCAGGGGCAGCACGTTGTTCACATAGCTGAAGCTGTAATGGGTCTGGGCCAGTCCGCCAATGGCGCCGTCCTGTTCCAGTTCCACAAGCCGCTGGATGGGAAAGACGGTGTTGATATCCTCCTCGGCCAGGCGGTGATCATAGTGGGCGTGGGCGATGCCCAGATCCTGCTGTTGCACGGTTTTGGGAATCGCCCGGAAACCGGGATCGCCGTGAATGGATTCGGTCTCAAAGGGGGGCTGGCTGTCCTTGAGATAGAGCCCGCCCGAGGTGACCAGGGCGAAGGTGTGATCCGCGGCCTGGCCCTGAAAAGGGGTCCAGGGGATGTCGGGGTAGGATACAAAGGGGTAGGTGCGCACAATGCGATCCATAATGTGCGCCTTGTATTCTTCTATGCTGTCCTCCACCCAGGCCTGATACTTCTTGTGAAATGCCTCTAAGACAGGGTTCATAGTCTCTCCTTTTGGCTGTGCTGTTCACTTGTCTGGAAGCCGGGATAGTATCCCGGGAACTGGAGGCCCGTCAAATCAAAGTGTCTTGACGTCTTGACACCCTGGGCGGAATCTCCTACTGCTCTTTTGTTGGTCGAATCAAGGAACAAAAGACTGAAAAGGAGCTGGAATGGAGACGAAAACCAGAATCGGCATCATTATCTGTGATCGATACCGCCGCTGTGCCGGCGGAAAATGTTTCCGCGCCATGCAGAACAGGGAAGGGGCCTTCAGCGTGTATAGCGGTGTTGACCTGGAATTGGTCGGGTACACCACCTGCGACGGTTGCCCCGGAGGCAACATCGAATATGCAGGAGAGGAAATGATCAAGAACGGGGCAGAGGTCATCCACTTGGCCACCGGTCTGGTTGTGGGCTATCCTCCCTGTCCGTACATCGACACCTTCAAGGCCTTCCTGGAAAAACGCTACGCTGTCCCAGTTGTGCTGGGGACGCATCCGATCCCCAGGAAATATCTTGACATGCACACCCACCTCGGGACCTGGAAAAGTCCGGCTTGGAAACCGATCATCGCCCCGACCATGAGTGATGAAGCAACCCGTGAAGCGTACGATTAGGCCAGGCATGCACCCGGTCCGGGATGATAGCTCACCCGGTATTTCCCGTTCCCTTCAGCCTGCAGCCCGGTGACCTCGTTGAGCAGCAGGGTTTGTTCCTGCCTGGTCATCACCGGAAACCCGTAGTGTTCGTTCCTGTGCTTGAGCGGCCCTTTGTCCAGGGTGCGCTGTTCGACAAAGGCCATATGCCGCTCCAGGCGTTTCCGGGTGAAGGACACGGAGAATTGCGTCAGGTTCTCCAGGAGCTGTCCGGCCAGTTCCGTGAGCCGGGGATCGATCTCCACTCCAATGCCGTTTCTGGCGGCGGTCAGGGCCGCCGCCAGGGTGGTGCCGGTGCCGGCAAAGGGGTCGAGGACCCGGTCGCCCTTGACCGAGAACATGCAGATGAGCCGGTAGGCCAGCTCAAAGGGAAACGCCCCGCTCCGTTCCCGGGTTTTTGTGTCCAGGGACTCCTGGGGCGTTCCCTTGATATCCTGCCAGATATCGGAAAACCAGACATTACGCTCCTCCCAGAAGAAAGCGCTTTCCCGTCGCAGTTTTTTTTCCGTCTCGCTCTGGAATGTCCGGCGGGCCCCTTTTCTGAGGATGAGGATGTATTCGTGCTCATAGGTGACATACGCCCCCACCGGGGGCATGCCCGAGCCCAGAATTGTGTTGGGGGGATTGGTCTGTTTGC
>CAZUMF010000072.1:0-16675 GCA_964621385.1 uncultured Desulfohalobiaceae bacterium | reverse complement strand
TGGGCGAAGTAAAATGGCAGTACGCGTCCGAGGCCAGCCCGAAATGGCCTTGATTGTCTGTTGCATAGGCCGCCTGCATCAGGGTCCTGAGCAGCAGCCGGTTGACCAGAAAGTCCTGCCCGCCGCCGGCAACCGTGTGCAGCAGCCCCTGCAGGGCCCCGGCTTCAGAGCTCCGGGGCAGTCCCTCCAGTCCGGTTTTGGAGAGCAGCTCGAACAACTCCTCGATCTTGGCCTGGTCCGGTTCCGGATGGATGCGGAACAGACAGGGGGAGTCCCTGTGCACGAGAAACTCGGCCACGGCTTCATTGGCTGCGAGCATGAATTCCTCGATCATCTGATGCGCCGTGCTCTGCTCCCTGGCCTGGATATCCAGCAGTCTGTTGCGCGAATCCAGATGCCATTCCGGTTCAGGGAGGTCGAAATCCAGAGCCCCGCGCTGCTTTCTGATCCGGCGGAGCCCGGCGGCCAGGTCTGCGGCCTGCCTGAGCATGGGCAAATGCTCGGCCAGGTCTTCGTCTCCCGGGGGCGGGCCTTCCAGCAGGCCCCTTTTGACCTGTCTGTAGGTCAGTCTGGCCCGGGAGCGGATCACGGCGGGGTAGAAACGGCTCTTCATCCGCTGACCGTGCCTGTTGAAGTGCATGTCCACGGCCATGACCAGGCGGTTGCAGTCCGGCACCAGACTGCAGAGACCGGCGGAGAGTTTTTCCGGAAACATGGGCTCCACCGAACAGGGGAAATAAAAGGAATTGCCCCGCTGTCCGGCTTCCTGATCCAGAGAGCTGCCGGTCTGAACATAATGGCTGACATCGGCGATGGCCACAAGCAGCCGGAAGCCGTCCGTTTCCTGCCGGACACACACGGCATCGTCAAAGTCCTTGGCATCCTCGCCGTCGATGGTCACACAGGGCAGGTCCCGCAGGTCTTGACGGGCGGCCATTTCCTCGGACTGCGGGTCGTCCGGGAGGTCTTCCGCGGCCTGGAGGGCCTGGGCCGGAAACCGGCGGGGGATGCGGTGATTGACTTTGACAATGCTTTCCTGGACCGGGACCTCTGTTTCCGGCCCAAGCCGGTCCCTGGCCCGGGCCTTGAACACTCCCGGACTCACCTGCCGGAGCTGGTCCACCATCAGGACATCCCCGGGGGTGGGCTCTGCCGGCAGCGGGCCGGTGTCCACCTCAAAGGTGAGCCGCAGGGATGCATCCACGCTTTGGGCCAGGAAGGTCTGCGCTGTTTGGCTCTGCTCCAGGACCACCAGGACTTCGTCCAGATTACGCTCCAAGATTTTCAGGACCCGGCCTTCGGGATTCTTCCCCTTGCGTTTCGGCAGCAGGCCGACACTGACCCGGTCCCCGGGCCAGGCTCCCCCCAGATTCGACCGGGAAATGAAGATGTCCTGCTGCTGCTTGTCTTCAGGCAGGACAAAGCCGGCCCCGGAGGATGTGAGCTCAAGGGTTCCCCGGATATGGGCGAGCTTGCGGGTGAGAATAAAGGCTTGCCTGTTCTCCAGGGAGAGGAGGGTGCCCTGGTCTTCCAGGGTCTGCAGGGTGTCGAGAATGTCACGGGAGCGGCGTTTCCCCGGGCCCAGCGCCCGCAGGATGCGCTTCAGGGGCAGGGGCTTGTTGGAACGTTCGAGCAGTCGGAGAATCTGATCCGCCACCGGTCCTTTGCCTTTGTTTTTTTTCTTTTTGCTCATGGAACCGGAGGCCGGGGTCATATCTATAAGAGGTTGACAGACGTTGTGCACGAAATTGGAAATTAGAAATTTGAAATTGGCAAGAAAAGAATGCAGAAATGCGAAGTGTTCTCTCAAACCATCACATTTCGAATGTCAAATTTCGCAATCCGAAGTGAGCCTGGATAATTTGGTTTACCTCCTCCGTCATTCCGGCATCTTGTCACGGCGACTTGTCACGTCAAAAGAAAAATGAAGTTTCATACGAGGGATTCATCAGCCCAAAAAGCGCTGCAAGCCCGAAGAGTGGTAGGTTCGCCCCCCCCGGGTCATGATCAGGGCTTCGATTTCCGGCAGCGAGGCCACCTGGCGGAGACTCTCTTCAGGGCTGTTGAGAAAAAGCATGGTGGACAGCCCGTCCGCGAGCATGGCGCTCGGGGCGAAGACCGTCACGCTGAGGATCCCCCGGGGGGAATCTCCCAGTCCCTTGCTGACGATGTGATGGTGCCTGGCCAGAGGATCGTACGCGTTCTGATAATTTCCGGACGTGGCCACGGCCGAGTCGGTCAGTTTGAAGGTGGCCGCAGTGTGCTTGCGATCCAGGGGGTCCTGCAGGCCGATTCGCCAGGGGGCGCCGGCTTTGTCGCCGATGGTCCGGATATCCCCGCCTGCATTGATCAGGGCCGAATGCACGCCCTGCCGGCGCAGCGCCTCAGCAGCCCGGTCCACAAGATAGCCCTTGGCGATGCCGTCTAAGGTGATACGCATGCCCGGACGGGTGAAGCGGACTGTTCCCGGGTGAAGCTCCAGCTTTTCAAAGCCCACGGATTGGAGGATGGATTGGACAGCAAGACGTTCAGGAGGCCTGCCGGTTTGCAGCACGCTCTGTTGATGCTCCTCCAGCAGGGGCAGGATCGTGACGTCAAATGATCGCCGGCTTTGATAAAAGAGGTACTTGGATGTCTCCAGGACCTGGAAGAGTTCCGACGGGACCTCGTGCAGGATTCCGCTGCGGTTGAGCCGGCTGAGATGGCTGCCGGCATCAAAGCGGTTGAAGACCGGAATCAAGGCCTGAACATGTTCAAACGCCTGTCCCAGGGCTTCTTCCGCCAGGGTCCTGGACCGGTCGCAGACCGTCATGCTCACCAGGGTCTTCATCAACGGGAGGGTCTTGGAGACCGTGTGCAGGGAGGATTGGACGGCGGAGGCCTGAACATTGAATACGAATTCCGGAATGGTAGTCCCCAGTCCAACAGCCCCCAGGAGCTTGAGGGCTGATCTGCGGCTCATTGTGTGCTGGAAGCTCATTTTACATACCTCTGTCCACAATCCCCGGCAGGGATTGTGGTGAGTTGAAGGCCCTTTGCAAAAGCGTCTCAGTAACGAAATTTGCCTCACTTGTACTGAAGAAGGCGGCGCATTGTCAAGGTCCAGACGGTCAGTCTTCAGGGCGAGTGCCTTTGGATTTGCTGTGGGTCGACCAAACGCCTGTTTGACCAATTCCAGGAAACGGCGTACAAAAACGGTCTCAACACTGTGTTTTTCATTCACAAGGCCGCATCGGAGGACACGACTTGAAGCGGGCAATCGACTGGGAGCGATGCAATCTGTTTGTCCCCCTGGGACGGGCGGTGATTGCGGCTGTTCACGAACTCGGGGCTGTCTTTCTGTTTTTCCTGAAAGGCATGGGATTGATCGCCTCATACCCGTTTCAGCTCAAAAAGTTCGTGGAGCAGACCTATTTCATGGGCGCCAAGTCCATGTTCATCATCCTTTTGGTGTCCCTGTTCACTGGGATGGTTCTTGGCTTGCAGCTCTATTATACCCTGGTGAAATTCGGATCTGAAGGGGTTCTCGGCGCGGCGGTGGCCCTGTCCGTCATTCGGGAACTGGGTCCTGTTCTGGCGGCGATCATGATCGTGGCCAGGGCCGGTTCGGCCATGACCGCCGAAATCGGGATCATGCGAATATCGGAACAGATTGACGCCCTGGAAACCATGGATGTGAATCCCATCCGCTATCTCATCAGCCCGAAAATGGCTGCAGCCGTGGTCTCCTTTCCCCTGCTCACGGCCCTGTTCGATGTGACCGCAATCTTTGGGGGCTATGTGTCCGGGGTTCTGCTTTTGAAAATCAATTCCGGGATCTATTTTTCCAGAATGACGGACATGGTCACCTTCCAGGATATCAGCGGCGGGTTTTACAAGTCCCTGGCCTTTGGACTCATCGTGGTCACCATCTGCTGCTATCAGGGCTTTTACGTCCATCTACGGCGGGCGGGCTTCGGCGCGAAAGGCGTCAGCCTGGCCACGACCTCTGCGGTGGTGCTGTCCTGTGTGTTTATTTTGATTACGGATTATGTGCTGACCTCTTTTCTGCTGTAGAGAAAAGCAATGCGTGAACCTCTGATAGAATTTCAGGCAGTCTCCAAGGCCTTCAACGGGAAAGTGGTGCTGGATAAGGTCGATCTGACCATCTATCCTTCAGAGGTCACCACAGTGCTCGGAAAAAGCGGGGTCGGGAAAAGTGTGACCCTGAAGCTGATCATGGGCCTGATGCTTCCGGACAGCGGGAAAATTCTGTATAAGGGCCAGGACTTGTCCAGAATGGGCCGGAAAGAACGATCCGCCATGAAGCATGAGGTTGAGTTCATGTTCCAGGGCAATGCCTTGTTTGATTCTTTGAATATCTTTGAAAACATCGCTCTGCCCCTTC
Source organism: uncultured Desulfohalobiaceae bacterium (assembly GCA_964621385.1). Taxonomy (GTDB): domain Bacteria; phylum Desulfobacterota; class Desulfovibrionia; order Desulfovibrionales; family Desulfothermaceae; genus JAABTT01. Next base: position 12,288 of record CAZUMF010000072.1, on the reverse strand, counting down.
GGGAGACCACCCGGCTCAGCCAGGCAGCCATCACAAAAAAGGTCAGAGACAAGATCGATTTTCTCGAACTCAGCGATCATGAAGAGAAGTTTCCAGCGGAAGTCTCCGGGGGGATGCGCAAACGGGTGGCCCTGGCCCGGGCGCTGATCACCGAACCGCAGGTCGTCCTTTTTGATGAACCTACCACCGGCCTGGATCCGGTGCGCAAGATCAATGTTCTGTCCATGATCGTGGACAACCAGAAAAAATTCGCCTTCACCGGGGTCCTGGTCAGTCATGATGTGCCGGATGTCTTGTATGTTTCCAACCGGATTGTGCTTCTTGATGAGGGCAAAGTCCTTTTCCAGGGCGGTCCCATGGAACTGGAGCATCATCCGCATCAGGTAGTGCGCGAATTTCTGGACAGCCTGCTGGAGTTGGAAAATCGCGTGATCGATGTGAAAACCGGGCAGGAACTCCAGGCTGATTGGGAAGCCCGCCGCGTTCAGGCCTCAGGAGACAGGATCCATGTTGTGTTTGTGCTTTCTCTGGGCAATTTGACGGCCGTCCAGGAAATTCTGGGGCAGATGACGGCACATCGACTGCTCTCCTTCCTGGCCGCGTGCCTTCAGGAGCATCTTGCCGGCCTGGAGCCGCTGCTCGGCCGGCAGCAGCACAATACGCTCATCGGGGTGGTGCAGGCCTCCGGACAGGAAGTCGATGCGAAGCTCGAGACCATCCGGAACACCCTTCTGGATATCGATTTCTTGAAGCCGTCCCTGAACAGTGAGGCATGCGTTCCCATCAGCCTGTCCTATGGGGCTGTCCAGTCAACTGGAGCCGACTCTTTTCACGAACTGGCGGCCCAGGCCATGTCCAGGCGGGCGCTTTTTTTCGAAATGGGGTGTCTGGCCTGGGCCAAGAATGAGGATGCGGTATGAACAAACGATATGTCGTTGAAACAGGTGTTGGGGTGTTTGTTGTCTTCGCACTGATCTGTGTCGGGTATTTAACGGTTCACCTGGGCAAAGTCCAGATGTTCGGGAAGGACACCTATCCCCTGAAAGCCAGATTCAGTTCGGTGACCGGCCTGCGAACCGGTAACGACGTGACCATATCCGGGGTCAAAGTCGGTCAGGTCTCCGGCATTGTTCTGGATAAACAGGATTTTGTATCCATTGTGCGCATGAATATTCAAAAGGGCATCAGCCTCAGTGACGACTCTCTGGCCGCGATCAAGACCAGTGGCTTGATCGGGGATAAATACATCAGTATCTCCCCGGGCGGGTCCGGCTTCATGCTCGAACCGGGAGACACCTTGATCGAAACCCAGGCACCTATTGATTTTGAAGATCTGGTCAGTAAATATGTCTTTGGGGATGCAAAGGAATAGAAATAATGGCTGAACCGGAACGGTGAGGGGAGGGATTATGGTTTGGAGAATGATGTGCATGGCCGGGCTGATCTGGTGCCTGCTGCCGTCCGGGGCTGTGGCGGGAGAGGCTCCGGCTGAGCGGATTGATACCTATATCGACAAGGTCCTCCAGGTGTTTCAAGGGGCGGACTCCTGCACGGGAGATTGTGATGTAAAATCGGAATTGCGGAAGCGATTGAGCGGTTTAAGCACTGAGATATTCGATTTTCGCATCATGTCCATGATGAGTCTGGGACGGCATTGGAAAAAATTGAGCGGGTCGCAGCAGGATACATTTATCGACCTTTACCGGCAGCTGCTGGAGGCAAATTATTTTGAAAAAATTGTGAAACACTTTCAAAAAATTCAGGAATATTCCAAAGAGAAAGTGGAGATTCTGGATGAAACTCTGTTTTCCTCCAGAAAGGCGGAAGTTGAATCCGTGATTCGGCATGATGGAGAAACAATACCGGTGGATTATCGTCTGGTTTTGCAGGATGAACAGTGGAAGATTTACGATGTTTTGGTGGAAGGGGTGAGTTTGATCGGCAATTATCGCAAACAGTTTGATGAAATCCTCTTTGAAAAGAGCCCTGAAGCGATGCTTGAGGCCTTGCGCGAAAAAGTGGAAAACGACCCTTCCTCGCTTGAACCTGAGGAATTTCTGGAATCTGAAGACAAGGCGTCGAATTCATGAGACATGGACATGTTCGTTTCTTTTTTGTGCTTCTCTGCCTCCTGCCGGGCCTGCTTTTGCAGGCGAGCCCTGGCTGGGCGCAGGGAGCGGGTGATGAAGCCCTCCTGGAGGAACTGGCCGCCGATTATGAGCAGGCCGGAGACAGGGAGGTGTCCGATCCTCTGGAAACATGGAACCGGGCGGTTTTTTCCCTGAACGACAGGCTTTATCTCTATCTCTTGCAGCCGGCGGCCCGCGGCTACGCCACGGTCGTGCCGGAGGAGATCAGAACAGGGGTCCGGAATGTTTTCAATAACGCAAAATTTCCCATTCGTCTCATAAACAATCTCCTGCAGGGCAAATGGACCCGGGCGGCTCAGGAGACCGGTTCTTTTCTCCTCAATTCCAGCGTGGGTATGCTGGGCCTCGTGGAGGTCTCGAAAAGCATGCCGGGGCTGTCCTCGGATTTGCCCCAGGAAGATACCGGCCAGACCCTCGGGGTCTGGGGCTGTCCCGAGGGGGTCTATCTCGTCTGGCCTGTCTTCGGACCGTCCAATGTCCGGGATTCCCTGGGGCGGGCCGGGGATTATTTTCTGAATCCCCTGAGCTATCTTGATTCGCTCTGGCTCCGCCGGGGACTGAAGGCCGGGGAGCGGATCAATGCGCAGTCGTTCAATCCGGATGAATACGAGGAAATGAAGCAGGGGACCCTGGACCCCTACACCGCCTTTCAGGACGGCTATCTGCAGTATAGGCGGAAACAGATCCAACAATAATTTTGTACCGGAAAGACCGGTACAAAATTATATCATTATATATGAATGAAAGTGCACCCCTCCTTTCGACCCAGCACACGTGTACAGTCTTCCTCATAGTGGAATACACCTCTGCCGTATAGACCAGAAGTTGGCAAAGTCTGGTCCAGAGCTTAGCAGCTTTCTTCCATAAGCATTTCAAGGAAATATATACTTACGGGAGGAATACATTGCACGGCTCCGAAATGTGTAAGCAGCAGCTGTCAGGATTTTCGAATAGGCAAAACCTCAATGTATGACGACCGTAAGTATGCATGAATATATCCGTATTCAGGGGGCCAGACACCACAACCTAAAGAACCTCGATCTCCAGATCCCGCGCAACAGACTGGTGGTCATCTGCGGACCGAGCGGTTCGGGAAAATCCACCCTGGCCTTTGATATTGTCTACGCCGAAGGGCAGCGACGGTATGTGGAGTCCTTGTCCGCCTACGCCAGGCAGTTCCTGCCGCAGTTGGACAAGCCGGAAGTGGAAACCATCGAGGGCCTCTCGCCGGCCATTTCCCTGGAGCAGCACGCCACGTCCAAGAATCCGCGCTCAACCGTGGGCACGGTGACCGAGGTCTATGATTTTCTGCGGGTCTTTTTTGCCAGGCTGGGCACCCCCTTTTGCCCGCAATGCGCACTACCCGTCAAAAATCAGACCCCGGACGAGATCATCGACGCCATCCTGGACCTCCCTGCCGGGACCCGGTTCTTTGTCCTGGCCCCATTGGTGGAGGCCCGCAAGGGAACCCAGGCCGAGGTGTTCAAGAAGCTCAAAGGCCAGGGTTTTGTCCGCATCCGGGTGGATGGAGCAGTCCACCTCCTGGACGATCCTCCCGCTTTGGACAAGAACAGGCGGCACACCCTGGAACTGGTGGTGGACCGGCTGGTGGTCAAGCCGGACATCCGCAAACGCCTGGCTGACTCCCTGGAACTGGCCCTGACCCTGGGGGAGGGCGGGGTGATCATTGCCCTGGTCCAGGGCAATGATCTGTTTTTCAGCACGGAAGCGGTCTGCCCTGGGTGCAAAATCAGTCTGCCCAAGCCCAGCCCGCAGCTTTTCTCCTTCAACAGCCCCCAGGGGGCCTGCCCGGCCTGCTCCGGAATCGGCAGCGTGGAGTATTTCGAGCCGCTGCTCATCGCCCCGAACCGGGGCTTGTCCCTGCAGGAGGGGGCCATTCTGCCCTGGAAAAACGCGCGGGTGTTTGCCAGATACAAGGACCAGGTTGCGGAGCTCGGCCGGCAGCAGGGCTTTGCCCTGAACACGCCCTTGAAGCAATATTCCGAACAGGCCCTGGAAGCCCTGTTTGACGGAGACCCCGGCCTGGACTGGCCGGGGGTGATCGCTCTGCTGGAGCAGGGCATGGCCTTTGGCCGGGTCTGGATGGATGAGCTCTCCAGATTCAGGCAATCCAGACTCTGCCCGGAATGCGGGGGGGCCAGGCTGCGGCCCGAGGCCTTGGCGGTTCTGGTGGAGGGAACCAGCATCCGGGACTTTTGCCGGCAGTCGATCCGGAGCGGACTGCAGTGGCTGAGGTCCCTGAGCTTTTCCGGGTTTCAGGCCCGCATTGCCGAACCGATCCTCAAGGAGCTCGTCCACCGCCTGGATTTTCTGGCCAGTGTGGGTCTGGAGTATCTGAGCCTGGGCCGCACCATGGCCACCCTGTCCGGCGGCGAGGCCCAGCGCATCCGGCTGGCCGGTCAGCTGGGGTCCGGGCTGGTGGGGGTGACCTATGTCCTGGACGAACCGAGCATCGGACTGCATCCCCGGGACAACCGCCTGCTGCTGGAATCCCTGCGCCGGCTCCAGTCCAGGGGAAATTCGGTCCTGGTGGTGGAGCATGACGAACCGACCATCCGCACCGCGGATCATGTCCTGGAGCTCGGTCCGGGATCCGGGGCCCTGGGCGGGGAACTGGTCTACAACGGGGATGTGCAGGGACTCCTGCAGAGTACTGACTCCCTCACCGGCAAATATCTGCGGCGGGAGCTGCAGGTGGCTGTTCCCGACACCCGGCGCAGTGGAGTGGGGACCTTGCGGCTGCGCAATGTGCGGACCAACAACCTGCAGGACATCTCCCTGGAGTTCCCGCTTCGCGTGTTGCTCTGCGTGACCGGGGTCTCCGGCTCGGGCAAGAGCTCCCTGGTGGTGGACACCCTGTACAAGCATCTGGCCTTGAATAGAGGGATCAAGGTGGATAATCCCGGCCTTCTGGACGGCTTTGAAGGCGCCGAACAGGTGGACAAGGTCATTTCCATTGACCAGTCCCCCATCGGCCGCACCCCCCGCTCCAATCCCGCCACCTATACCAAGGTCTTTGACGAGATCCGCAAGATCTTCGCGTCCACCAAAGAGGCCAGGAAGCGGGGCTATAAGCCGGGCCGCTTCAGTTTTAACGTCAAGGGCGGCCGTTGCGAGGCCTGCCAGGGAGACGGACAGATCCGGGTGGAGATGCATTTCCTGCCGGATGTGTTTGTGACCTGCGAGGTCTGCAAAGGCAGGCGCTACAACCGGGAGACCCTGGATGTGGAGTACAAGGGGCTGAATATCGCCCAGGTCCTGGATCTCACGGTGCGGCAGGCCCTGAAATTCTTCGAGAACCATCCGGTCCTGGAACGCAGGCTCGGGGTGCTGCAGCAGGTGGGCCTGGAATACATCTCCCTGGGGCAGTCGGCTACCACCCTGTCCGGGGGGGAAGCGCAGCGGCTCAAGATATCCAAGGAACTGGGCAAGAAAAGTCTGCCCGCGGCCCTGTACATTCTGGATGAACCTACCACGGGCCTGCACATGCACGAGGTGGGCAAATTGATTCAGGTCCTGCAGCAGCTGGTGGACAAAGGGGCCACAGTGGTGGTCATTGAACACAATGCCGATGTGATCCGATCCGCGGACTATGTCCTGGATCTCGGACCTGGAGGCGGGGAGTTCGGGGGCCGGGTCGTGGCCCAGGGAACGCCGGAGGCCATCAAGGCCAATCCGGACTCGGTCACCGGGGAGTTCCTCTGATATCTGCTTTGCCTCCGGCAAAGCCCGTATGAAACTTCATTTTTCTTTCTCCGTCATTCCGGCGTTGGCCGGAATCTGGACTGAAAAGCTGGATCCCGGCTTCCGGCGTCGCTTTTCAAGCTATGCCGCGACAAGTCGCCGGGGTGACGGAGGAAGTGACTCGTTTCTTTTTCGATCAAACTGGACGTCTGCGACCAGCGGCCGACCCTGACACCTGACACCCGAAACCTGACACCTGTGAAATACCTATCAGTGAAGCCAAGCCAATCATCTGAAGCCGTTAATGCTCGTCATCGGCACCGGTGTCCGATGTCTGCAGCTTGAGCCTAAGTTCCACGGTCTCCGGGTCGTCCGGCACCGCCTGCACCGTGAAGCCGAATTTTTTGGCCAGGGCCTGCATGCCCCTGTTTTCCCGCAGAGTATAGGCCATGAGTTCCCGGGTTCCCCGTTCCCGGCAGTAGCGGATCATTTTGTCCATGAGCAGGGAGCCGAGGCCCTGGGCCTTGAGATCGCTACGGATCACGACGGCGAATTCGCCGCTGGTGTTGTCCGGGTCGAAATAGGTGCGCATCACCCCGAGGGTTTTCTGTGCCTGGTCCTGTGCTTGTGTGCTGGCGATAAAGGCCATTTCCCGTTCATAATCGATCTGGGTGTAGCGGGCCAGCTGGGTGTGGGAAAAGTTGTGCACATACCCGAAGAAGCGCATGCGCAGATCTTCCTGGGACAGGCTGTTGATGAACTCGGAGTGGCTGTGCTCGTCTTCGGGCCGGATGGGGCGGAGCAGGATGCTTTCCCCGGATCTGAGCGCGGCCTGTTCTTCCAGATGTTCCGGGTAGGGCTGGATGGCCAGTCGGAGCTGCTCCCCTATTTTTGGGTGCTGCACCACGATGCGGGCGTCCAGGGCCATGACCCCGGAGATATCGGCCAGCAGGGGGTTGATGCTCAGGCTCTTGATCTCCGGAAGATCGATGATCAACTGGGAGAGCTGCACCAGGGTCAGCCTGACGCTCTGGAGGTCCACGCTCGGCCGTCCCCCGCCCTCGAGCAGCTTGGCGATATGGGTGCGCTGGATGAGTTCGTTGGCCAGGCTCATGTTCAAAGGCGGCAGGCCCACGGCCTGGTCTTTGATGACCTTGGCCGCCGGTCCTCCCTGGCCGAACATGATCACCGGTCCCAGGTCCCGGGTGGAGGTGATCCCCAGGATGAGTTCGTGGGCCCCGGGACGGCGGGCCATTTTCTGAATCATAAAGCCTTCGAGCTGCAGGTCCGGATAGTTTTTGCGGATGCGCAGGGTCATGGCCTGAGCCGCCCTGGTGATCTCTTCCGGGGATTCCAGGTCCATGGCCACCCCCCCGGCCTCGTACTTGCTCCTGAGCTCAGGGGAGAGGACCTTCAAGGCGACTGGAAAGCCGATTTCCCGGGCCATGAGGGCGGCTTCCTCAGCGGTTTCCACAATGCGCGTCTCCACGACCGGAATGGCGTATTCCGAGAGGATTTCGTTGGTCTCGGCCTGGTTCAAACGCTCTCTGTCCTCAGCCAGGGCATTGGTGATGATAGCTCTGGCCGTGTCCGGATTCGGGGTGAAATCCTTGGGAATGGAGTCCGGGGTCTGCATGAGCATGGCCTGATTGCGCCGGTAGCGGACCATGTCCATGAACAGCCGGGTGGCCTGGTCCGGGGTTTCATAGGTGGGGACCCCGGCCAGGGCGAAGATGCGCCTGGCCTGGACCGTGGCCTTTTCCCCCAGCCACACGGTCAGGATGTTTTTGCGGCTGCGGCCGATGGCGTTGACCACGGACCCGGCGATGTCCTCGCTGGAGGAAAAGGCCGTGGGCACGTGGATCACGAGCACGGCATCCACCTGCTCTTCTTTGATGAGGATCTCCAGGGCCTGGGCATAGACCTCGCTCGAGGCCTGGTCCTTGATCCGGATGGGATTGCGGCCCAGAAAATCCCCCTCCAATTTCCGGCTCAGGGTGTCCAGGGTCTGCTCCGAGAGCTCGGCCAGGTGCCCCCCCTGATCGAGCAGGATCTCCTTGGCCATGATGGCCGGTCCCCCGCCGTTGCTCAGAATGGCCAGCCGGTCCCCGCGCAGGGGTTTGGCCCGGGCCATGGTCTCCACGGAATCGAAGAGTTCGGCCACATTGTAGACCCGCAGCATGCCCGCCCGGCGAAAGAGCCCGTCAAAGATATCGTCCCATTCCACCGGGGTCCCCGCAGGCAGGGTGGACGGGGCCAGGGTCTCCTCCTGAAGCCCGCTTTTTATGACCACAAGGGGTTTGTTGCGGGAAGCCGATCGGGCCGCGGAGATGAACTTCCGGGCATTCCCGATGCTTTCGATATAGAGCAGGATGGAGCTGGTATAGGGATCCCCGCCCAGATAATCCAGAATATCCGCAAAATCGATGTCCGCATAATCGCCCAGGGAAATGAAATGGGAAAACCCGATGCCCCGCTCCCGGGCCCAGTCCAGGACCGCAATCCCCAGGGAGTCGGATTGGGAGACAAAGGCGATGTCGCCCTTGAGCACGGTGGTGTGGGCGAAACTGGCGTTCAGGCCGGATCTGGGAACGATGAGCCCCAGGCAGTTCGGACCCAGGACGCGCATGGAGTAGTTTCTGGCTGTTTGCAGGGACACATCCCGGTAGTTTTGCCCGGAGGCATCCTGGAATTTGTCCAGATCCGTGCTCATGATGAGCACGGATTTGGCCTTGTGCCGGCCGAGGTCTTCAATGAAGCCGGGCACGGTTTCCGGCGGCGTGCAGACAATGGCCAGGTCCGGGGCCAGGGGCAGATCAGCCACCGACGGGTAGGTCAGGACTCCGCCCACAGCCGTATGCTTTGGATTCACCGGGAGAATGGGGCCGGAAAAATCTTCCTGCAGCAGGTTCTTGATCACCACCGAGCCGATGCTTTTCGGTCTGTTGGAGGCCCCGACAACGGCGATGGATTTCGGCCGGCAGAGGGCGTCGAGATGGCTGAGACTCATATGTTCAGCTCCGGGTTGCCTGGGCCGGCTTTGCCAGCGGCAAATCCGGGAAGGCTTCAGTGTCGATGTTGAACAGGCGCAGAGAACCAGCCGCCGAATTTCCGAATCTGAGTGCTTCGGTTCCTGCGCGGCCACGCCGGGCGGCTTGCGGGCCGGATCTCGAGCGGGCTCGTCGTGCATCAGTTTTGTCTGAGAGCCTACTGCAAATTGTGGCGATGATCAATCCCGGTTCTCCATTCAGTCCTTTCTGAATTTCCCCCTTGACAGCTTGCCGGATGTTTGTCAAAAAAAAAGAATGAAACTGTGAAGAAGTATCCCCGGGCTTTTTCACCTTCATTATCGGCTGGGCGCGTTGGACGTTCAAATCGTGACACTCACCCATTCAAACAAGGAGGGCTTTATGGCGCAAAAGGACGATGCCGCGTACTATGATGTACACTGGCAGGAAGAGGAGTATTATTATCCTCCTCCGGATTTTGTGGGTCAGGCCAACTGCACTGATCCAGACATCTACCAGCGTTTCAGTTTTGAGAATTTTCCGGAATGTTTCCGGGAGTTTGCCGATCTCCTGCATTGGGACCGCTACTGGCACACCACCCTGGACACAAGTGACGCTCCCTGCTGGAAATGGTTCGTGGGCGGTCGGCTCAATGCCTGCTACAACTGCGTGGACCGGCATCTGGATGCCTACAGGAACAAGACCGCCATCCACTTCGTCTCCGAGCTGGAAGACGAACCTATCCAGCATATCACCTACCAGGAGCTCTACCGGCGGGTCAATGAAACCGCGGCCCTGCTTCGTGATTTTGCCGGACTCAAGGCCGGGGACCGGGTCACCCTGCACCTGCCCATGACCCCGGAGCTGCCCATTACCATGCTGGCCTGCGCCAGGCTCGGGGTGATTCATTCCGAAGTCTTCGCCGGTTTCAGCGGCAAGGCCTGCGGGGACCGGATCTGGGATTCGGAAAGCGAAGTCCTGATCACCATGGACGCCTACTACCGCAGCGGCAAGCTGCTTGATCACAAGGTCAATGCGGACGAGGCGGTGGAAGCGGCGGAGAAGCAGGGACAGAAAGTCAAGAAGGTCCTCATTTGGAGGCGATATCCAGGAACTTACTCCTCTCCGACGCAAAAGGTTGAAGGCCGGGATTATTTCATGGATGAAGTCCTCAAGGATTATTGGGGCAGGATTGTCGAACCCGTGTCCATGCCGGCCGAGGATATCCTCTTTCTGATGTACACCAGCGGCTCCACCGGAAGGCCCAAAGGCTGCCAGCACAGTATCGGGGGGTATCTGTCCTATGTGACCTGGATGTCCAAGTACGTCCAGGACATCCACCCCGAGGATGTCTACTGGTGCATGGCGGATATCGGCTGGATCACCGGGCATTCCTTCATCGTCTACGGTCCCCTGGCCCTGGCCGCCAGCAGCGTGGTCTACGAAGGCGTGCCCACCTATCCGGATCCGGGGCGTCCCTGGCGCATAGCCGAAGAGCTCGATGTGAACATCTTTCACACCTCTCCCACGGCGATCCGGGGCCTGCGCAAGGCCGGCGGGGACGATCCCGCCAAATACAACTTCCGATTCAAGCACATGACCACGGTGGGCGAGCCCATCGAGCCCGAAGTCTGGCGCTGGTACTATCAGGTGGTGGGCAAGGGCGAGGCCGTCATTGTGGATACCTGGTGGCAGACGGAGACCGGGGGCTTTCTGTGCAGCACCCTGCCCGGGATCAATCCCATGAAGCCGGGCAGCGCCGGACCGGGAGTCCCGGGGATCCATCCGGTCATCCTGGATGACGAGGGCAACGAGATCGCAGCCGGCGAGGGCCGGGCCGGGAATATCTGCATCAGGAACCCCTGGCCCGGGTCGTTCCAGACCATCTGGAAGAACCGGGAGCGCTACGTCAAGACCTATTATGAAAAGTACTGCAAAGACCCGAACAGCACAGACTGGCGTGATTGGCCCTATCTGGCCGGTGACGCGGCGGTTCTGGCCAGGGACGGGTACGTGCGCATCCTGGGACGGATCGACGACGTGATCAACGTGGCCGGACACCGTCTGGGAACCAAGGAAATCGAATCCGCGGCCCTGACTACGGAAGAGGTGGCCGAGGCGGCCGTGGTCTCGGTGCAGGACGAGGTCAAGGGCATCATCCCGGACCTCTATGTGTCCCTGAAGCCGGGCTTTGATCCCAGCCAGGAGCTGGCCAGAAAGGTCTCGGATGCGGTCTCGGATGTCCTGGGCAAGATCGCCAGGCCGGGGCATGTCTATATTGTGGACGATATGCCCAAGACCAGGTCCGGAAAGATCATGCGCCGCATTCTGGCTTCCATCTCCAATTATAATGATGTCGGGGACGTGACCACCCTGGCCAATCCCCAGATCGTGGAACAGATTCGAAAACAGGTCCAGGACTGAGGATCCGGACCTGCGAGGGTATCAGCCTGATGGCAGTCTCCATGGCAAACGATGCTTTTTGAGATTTCAGGACTCTCAACCATTGAAGTTCTTTTTCCGCACCATGCTCCATACTGGACATCCTGTTTCAAAGAGCGTTTTTCATGTAAATGCAAAACGATACAGGAGAAATACCTATGGATCCAAAAGTCTGGGTTTACATCTTTCTGGGAATATACATCATTTATTGTTTCTGGTGGGGCTTGAGGGGGTATTTTACAGAAAAAACATCATCAGGCTATTCCATCGGCGGACGCTCCATTCCGTTTATCGCCTTTCTCATGGCCGCTACCGCGGCTTCTTTTTCCGGCTGGACCACCGTGGGCCACCCGGGATTGATCTGGCAGGACGGCATGGCCTACGCCTTTGCTTCCTTTTACGTCCTCACCATTCCCATCACCGGGGCCTTTTTCGCGAAACGGAACTGGCTGATGGGCAAACGCTACGGGTTCATGACCCCGGGGGACATGTTTGCCTACTACTACAACAACGAGGCCGTGCGCTGGCTGACCGTTCTGGCCGCAGTCCTGTATTCCATGTTCTACTCCGGGCTCCAGTTGATCGCGGCGGCCAAACTCTTCGAGATCGTGGCCGGCGTGCCCTACACTGCAGGGCTGTTATTCATGGCCCTCATCGTCTGGTTCTACGTGGTCACGGGGGGTCTCAAAGCCAGCACCTGGGTCGGGGTGATCCAGTTCATCCTTTTGGTCCTGAGTATCGTGCTCCTGGGGTATTTCACCATTACCTGCGACGCCCTGGGCGGCTGGACCGAATTCACCAACCAGTTGCGAAACCTGGAAACCAAGTATATCGAGGTGCCCAAACTCATGCATTTCGGTCTCGGAGCCGGGGGCTGGACCGCGGTCATGATTCTCTCCTACATGTTCGCGCTCATGCGCATCCGGTCCTCGCCGGCCATCACCCTTTGGTACTTCGGGATCAAATCTCCGATACCTCTGGCC
>CAZUMF010000071.1:0-16896 GCA_964621385.1 uncultured Desulfohalobiaceae bacterium | reverse complement strand
GTGACCGATGAGATCAAAAAGGCCGTGCGTGATGTGGGCCGGAAAGGCGAGGACGCTATCGCAAAGACCGGTTATTTCCGGACATCAGGGGAGAATCCGTGGTGCTCGTGGATGACGGCCTGGCCACCGGCTCCAGCATGCTGGTGGCCCTGAGGACGCTGCAGGACCATGATCCCTTTGAAATCATTGTGGCGGTCCCGGTGGGCAGTGAAGAGGTCTGCCGGTCTCTCAACACAGAAGCCGATAAAGTGGTTTGTTTGCAGTCACCCAGGAATTTTCGGGCGGTTGGAGAATGGTATCAGCATTTTACCCAGACCACGGATGAAGAGGTCATTCAGCTGCTGCAGCAGGCCGGGGGATAACAAATAATTTCGATTTTCGAATTGCGATTTCCGATTGTTGAGGCAAAGAATAAGAGGTAGTTACTTGATATCAGACTTCGTACAGAGATTGCTTCGGCGAAGACGCCTCGCCCGGTTAAATACTGGCCTAAGGCCAGTGCCTTGAATCGGCATTTGACTGGGCGAGCAATGACGGGTTACGGCAACAGTATGACGGTAAAAAGACGTTTCTTCATGGTTTTTTATGGAGGTATCGGGTATGCCGGAACTTCCCGATGTTGAAATTTTCAAACGGCGATTCGAAGAGTCCTCACTGGGCCGGACTCTACAAGAAATCGTGGTCCAGGACAAACGGCTTCTGAAGGACATCAAAGTGGATGCTTTCAGCTCGTGCCTGAGCGGACGACGCTTTGAAGAGGTCAGCCGCCACGGCAAATACTGCTTCGCCGCTGTCAGCGGCGAAGCAGGATGGCTGGTGCTCCATTTCGGCATGAGCGGTTTCCTGGTTCACGTCCAGGCGGAGACCGAAGCTCCCCGGGAGGCAATGGTCTCCTTTGCAATGCCCGGGGGGACACTCATCTATGCCAGCACGCGGAAACTCGGCTTTCTGAGCCTGATTCCGGATCGAGAGGCCTTCATTGCCGGGCAGGACCTGGGGCCTGATCCCATGGAAATGACCAGTGAGACATTCCTCGAGCGGATCAAAAGCCGGAAAGGCCGCCTCAAGACAGCCCTCATGAACCAGTCCGTTCTGGCCGGCATCGGCAATATTTATGCGGACGAAATCCTTTTTCAGTCCGGGTTGCATCCCACGCTCCGGATCAATGATCTGAGCCGGGAGCAGTTGGAAACCGTCTATGAAACCATGCAGACGGTTCTTTGGACTGCAGTGGACTCTGGGGCCGATCCCGAGCATCTCCCGAAAAACTTCCTGATTCCGCATCGATCGGAAAAAGACCGGTGTCCGGTCTGTGGAGGCCCGGTTTCCCGCCTCTCCATATCCGGACGATCGGCCTATTTCTGTCCAGAGTGTCAACCGAAACCTTCCAGTTGAAACAGCGCGGTCTTTGGCTTTACATGAGAAACCGCAAAAATGCTCCCACCCCATAGGGCCGGAATCCTTCGTGCCCGTCTGGGGCGTGCTCCACTTCGCCGTTTTGAACGATGACCGCCTCGATCATGTCTTCGGCCAAATCGTCTGTCTGTCGCATGGCCTCCCCGCAAATCGGGCAGGTCTGCCTGGAACTGGAGAAGGTCCGGTCCTGGTCGCAGACAAAGCCTTTTTCCTGGAAGTCGTTTCCCAGGACCAGGGTGTGCACCTGGCCGAAATTGATGGCCTGAAGGACCGATTCGACCCCGAGAACAGCCAATCCGCCGGATTCGTATTCTTCCATGAGTTGATCGACACGCTGCATGGCCTGGGCGCTTTCCCAGGCCTGGATGGCGTTTGCGGCCTTTTCACGCAGGACTTCGGTCTCTTCACGGGGTTCGGCTTTGAATTCCGTGATACAGCGTTGCTGGAGATAGGAATGCAGGTGCCGGTACAGACTGGAGAGCACCTGCTCGTCCGTACTGGCCAGAAGCAGTCGATCAAAGCCCGCTTTTTTGAAGAGTTCGAAGGCCTTGTCGGCCGTGTTTTTGAGGTGTCGCTGCACATGATCCTGGATGTGTCGCTGAATCCTCTGATCGCCCAGTCCGGCCATGATCTGTCCGCCTGAGGTCATGGAGGCTTTCACCCGGACCTGGTCCGGTACCTCATCGGAGATCATGATATCATGCCGGGCCTCTCTATCTCCCTGGTACATGGTGAACAAACGGGCCTCACGTGAATCGGCGATCAGGACCCCGTAGCGGGTGAAGACGTTCTTCAGGGCGGTCAAGGGCCGGGTATACGGGGAGAAGCCGATGTGAACCTGGGAGTTGGCCACGGAAGCGGGGAGCCGCAATTCTTTCCAGAGGCCGGACGTGTCCGCAAACACGGCCAGCATTTCCCCTCCGGGCTGCAGCCGTATTTTGTCATGCAGGGCGTCATGGATCTGCCGGCTTAAAGCCTGCAAAGATTTCTTTTGTTCGTCATTGAGACGGTCATCAGCGGAGATTTCCTGCATGCTCGAGTGCAAAATCGAGTTGAGTTCCGAATTTCTCTGCTGCGGCCTGTTCAGATTCAAATACAGGTTGACCACAGGATTTTCCTGATTTTTCATGGCGATGAGCTGTTGAACATCCTCGCGTATCAAGCTTGTCATGGCGTGCCTCCTCCTTTTTTCGCGTGCCAGGTTCACAGCCGGCCTATCTGACCAGCAGGACCGGATTACTGATTTGTTTTATGAGACGCAGGACAGCGTCCGGGTCTCCGTCAATAACATCCACCGGCAGGACGACAGCCTGGCGGTATTCGGCCCAGAGCAAGGCCACCAGGGCCGGAGCAACATCCCCGCGCAAGCGGCGGAAGCGAATCTGCATGTCCTGCCTACCTTCTTCAATCTCGGTCTTTGCCAGGACTTCCCTGGACCGTTTCTGGTAGGCGGCTTCAGATTCCGCGGGTATCAAGATTTCCATGCTGCCAATAGCGGCCCGGGCAATTTCCACGGCGACTTCCAGCGATCTGACGGAAAGCTCCGACCCGCTGTAGACCGTGAGCAGCGGGGCTGTCCGCTTCATTTTTTCCTGGAGAATCAGGGTTTGACCCCGCCCCTGCTCGACCAGACTTTGAACGGTTGACCCCAGAGGGGCCTTTTTCAGAGAACTTCCGAGCCGCCCGATAACGGTCAAATCGGCTGTGGCGGTCTGCTCCAGAATTTCAGGGATGACCCGGCCCCGGCGCACAGTGAAAGTCCAGCCGAATTGTGAGCGTTCAGCCAAAAGACTCATCGTCTTGCGTATCTTTTGGGCCTGAATCCGAAAATCCCTCTCCAGCCCGGTGGGATCCAGTCGCCGGCTGCCGGTGGGGTAGAGCATGACTTCCCGGGCAAAAGGGTAGTCGCACAAGGAAAGGAGCTCGGCGTCTTCCACATAGAGTCCGGTCAACTGAGCCCCAATGGCTTCGGCGAGTTGCGCGGCGGTTTCCAGGGCCGCCAGACTCTGGGGTGAGGCGTCCAGGGGAACCAGAATCGTCCGGAGTTTGCTCTGCTTATGCTTGTGATTCACGGTGCCCTCCTTGTTCCGTGCCCTGAGCAAATTGATGCATTGTATCCGCTAATGCAGCCAGTCTCTGCTGGACCATCCCATTGAATGTTTTTTCAGGATAGTGATTGCCGGCATCCGGCTTTCCGGCCTCCAGGCCGCTCAGACGTTCAATCCCTTGATCCACTGTGGTGACGGGATAGACATGAAACTGCCCGTTTTTGACGGCCTCCACCACATCGTGGCGCAGCATGAGATGTTTGACATTGGCTTCGGGTATCAGGACGCCCTGCCGGCCGTTGAGACCGCGTTGGTTGCACACATCAAAGAAGCCCTCAATTTTTTCATTCACGCCGCCGATGGCCTGTATCTCGCCGAATTGGTTCACGGAACCGGTGACAGCCAGGCTCTGTTTGAGGGCGACCCCGGCAATGGCCGAAAGAAGGGCATACAGTTCGGCAGAGGAAGCGCTGTCCCCTTCAATGCCGCCGTAGGACTGTTCAAAAACCAACGAGGCTTTGAGCGATAGCGGGGAATCCACTGCATAACGGGCGCCCAGGAATCCGGACAGGATGAGCACCCCTTTGGAATGCAGCGGGCCGCCCAGCTTGGCTTCACGTTCGATGTCCACGAGTTCGCCTTTCCCCATCTGCACCCGGGCGGTGATGCGCTGGGGCCGGCCGAACATGAAATTGCCGAGCTGAAGCACGGACAAGCCATTGACCTGTCCGGCCACTTCACCCTCGGTGTCGATCATCAGGGTGCCGCGCTCAATTTCCTCCTGGGTGCGCTGTCTGAGCCGGTCGGCCCGATAGGTCTTGGCATCCACGGCTTTTTGAACATCCTCCGCGGAGACACGTTCTTTGGCGGCCTCGCGGGCCCAATAATCGGATTCCATCATCAAGTCGCTGATTTCACGAATTCTGGTGGTCAGCCGTTCGCCGTCACCCACCAGGCGGGAGGCCTCTTCAATGATCCGGCAGATTGCTCCCCGTTCGAAATGCTGGAGTTTTTCCCGTTCGACGATGGTCTTCAGGAGACGGGCAAACAGTTCCTGCGTCTCGGGATCCCGTGCCATCTGGACGTCAAAATCTGCAGCAACTTTGAACAGTTCCGCAAATTCGGGGTCGTATTCCTGAAGAAGATAATAAATCAGAGGACTTCCGACCATGACCACCTTGATCTGCAGCTTGACGGGTTCGGGTTCGAGCATGACCGTGCTCAGCAGGCTGAACATCTCAGCCAGAGATTCAATTTTGATATACTCCGATTTCAAGGCCCGTTTGAGGCCTTCCCAGGCTCCGGGCTGGGTCAGAATCTTATGGGCGTCGATGATCAGCGAGCCTCCATTGGCCTGGTGCAGGGCGCCCGGTTTGATGAGATTGAAATCAGTGGTCAGGGTGCCCATGTGGGACATATGCTCCACCTTGCCCACAAGATTGGCATAGGTGGGATTGTCTTCAAACACCACAGGGGCACCCTTGGTTTCGCTGTGATCCACCAGAAGATTGACTTTGTAGCGGCGCATGGCAGGCGAGTTGATGTCGATTTCCCCTTCTCCGGGAATTTTTTGCTGTTGCTGCTGCAACTGGGCCATGATGCCGCCTTCACCCTGACCTCCCTGACCGCCGCTCAAAAAAGTTTTGAGATTGTCCAGGATATCCTTTTCCACGGCATTGAGATGCTCCTCTACCTTCTCGATATCCCCGTATCGTTTTCGGAGTTCATCAAACATCGGTGAAATGGAATATTGAGCGACTTCCTGATTGAGTTTTTCCAGTTTTTCCCGGTTGTTTTTCTGCCACTGGGGGATTTTCTGGAAGACCTTCTGGGATTCCTCCTGAGCCTCTTTGACTTTTGCATCGATTGCTTCGCGCTGGTCCTCGGGCAGTTGTTTGTACTCATCCGGCGACAGGACTTCACCGTCCTCCTTGACCGGCGCGAAAACAATGCCGCTGGGGGTCCGGATCAGGGTGAGGCCTTTTTCCTTGGCTTTGTTGTTGAGATCCTCAAAGGCCTTTTGTTCCTGGTCTTTGAACTCCTGCTGCACCGATTGCACTCGGTTTTGGTACTCTTCGCTTTCAAAGGAGGCCTTCAAGGCATTCCTGGCTTCGACAACCGTGTTTTCCACATCTTCGGAAAAGGCTTTTCCCCGTCCGGCCGGCATGAGAATCGCCTTGGGCTTTCCGGAGTCGTCGAAGTTGTTGACATAACACGGCTCTCCAGGAACATCCGCCGACTTGCTTTTTTCATCCAGGGACTGTCTGACCATACTGTGCCGACCGGTTCCAGGCTGCCCCAGGGCGTAGATATTGTAGCCCCGGCGCTGCATCCCGGTGCCGAAATGCAGGGATTCTACAGCCCGGGGCTGTCCCAGGGCTTCGCTCATTTCCGCCAGTGGTTCCAGATCCGCGGTTGTTTCAAATGAAAATGTATCAGGATGACAGGCATGGTAAACGGCATCGCTTGGTAATCCTTGATCTGCCATTTGTTCCTCCTTTTCGGATTGCAGCATTGCGAATGGTTTTTTCGATTGCCTCTGTCGAAGAGTGGTCTCCCCGATGGAAACGAATGCGTATTAATTCAGGATACGAAATGCGAATCAGGAATGATAGGGTGAAAAAAGGGGGATATTTGGAATCTGTAGAATTCCCCCAAAAATCACCTTTGCACAGGACACTGGAAAAGGCATACTGAGGATGAACTGACTTATTTCAGACCCGTTCAGCAATGAATTCAAGGAAAGTATAAACGAAAGGAGGTCTTTATGACAACCGGAATTCAAGCGCTCGACACAAGTCTCTCCAAGACCAAACAGTGGACCCACAAGCTGGTCGAGGACCTGCATTTTGACAGCGATGAACAGGGATACAGGGCCTTGCGTGCGGTCCTGCATGTTGTGCGTGACCGTCTCACTGTTGAGGAAGCAGCCCATCTGGGATCTCAACTCCCGACCATCCTCCGGGGCGTGTTTTACGAGATGTACCAGCCTGCGGACAAGCCTTTAAAAATTCGGACTCGACAGGAATTTCTGGATGAGGTGGCTAACGAACTCACGGGGAGCACTGATCCTAAGTTGCGCGATCCGGAACGAATCACCCTCGGGGTGTTCAAGGTCCTTGCCGAGCGCGTGTCCCAGGGTGAAATAGACGATGTGAAACAATCGATGCCCAAAACGGTTCAGGAGCTTTGGAATCAAGCCCTTGCAATGTGAGTCAAGGGGTGGATGCCGTGTTCTGGATGAATCATTATACCGAATTGACAATCGAGCCATGCAAAAAAATCAAGCGAGGTATCAGCTATGCAGGTGCCCTTGGAAATCAGCTACAAGAACGTGGAAAAACTTGATTGGATTGAAGATTTTATCCATCGGCAGGTGGAGAGGCTGCAACGGTATACCCGTGATCGCGAACTCATTTCCTGCCGGGTGGCCGTGGAGCAGGATCACGCCAGGCAGCAGCAGGCCAATCCGTATCATGTCCGGGTTGAGGTGAGCCTCCCCGGCAAAAAGCATCTTGTGACTTCGGCCGAACCCAGGCAAGTCCAGAAAGACAGTGAAAATGAACTGCGGAATGTCATCCGCGATGCCTTTCAAGCCATGGAAAAACGGCTCAAGAAAACCCTGGGGGAGCGACGGAGGGACACCAAGACCCCCCAGGAACCCAGGGCCCTGGTGACCAGGCTTTTCCCTGAGGAAGGCTTTGGCTTTCTCAAGGAGATTGACTCAGACGAAGAGATCTATTTCCACCAGAACAGCGTCCTGCATGATGATTTCGGGCGCTTGAGCATTGGGACCGAGGTCCGCTACGAAGCGGCACTGGGCGATGAAGGTCTTCAGGCCAGTACGGTACAGATCGTGAGCAAGCCCGGATCGCGGACATCTCCGGAAGGCGAGGAAATCATTGATGTGCCTGAAGGCTGGAAAGCGGAATAGCAGACCCGTTTTCCTTCAGTTGCGCCTGTGTGAACATTTATCATTCTGCTTTTCTTCTGTTTTGAATTTATGATGGATGTCGAAGAGAAACTCTCTACCTTTTCAGCCCGGGAAGAGGCTGAAAAGGTGGTTGCACACCTGCTGGAGACCTTGAAGAGGCGAAAGGCGTCGGGATTTGTCTTCGGTGCCGGCGGGGGGGTGGATAGTTTCGTGTGCGCTGCGCTGTGCCTGCAAGTCAGGTCCAGGGATGAACCGGTCTCTGTGCAGGGCCTGCAGCTCAACGATACCAGAATACACGGTGAAGCCTATAATAGCGAAATCTATAGGCGTTTGGGCGTCAAGCTTATCCAGCAGGATATTACGGACGAAATCCGGGATTGGGAGCGGGAATCCTACCTGCTTCCCCGTATGGTCAGCGGAGGGCTGGCCAGGCTGATCCTGAGGCACGCTCCGGAACAGATGCGCCGCAGGATCATCCTGGCTGTTGTCAAAGGCACCGCCCCGCAGCCGGCGCTCCTGCATTTTCGCCGCTTGACCATTCCGCATCGGATCCGCATTGCCAGACTCAGGGAATATGCGGAAACGGAACAGCGCGTGTTGATTGTTTGTACGAATTTGAGTGAGGCAACCCTGGGGTTTTTCGTGGAATCCGGTGTGGATGATCTGTCCATGGGTGATTATGCCCCGCTGGCCGGATACTATAAGACCCAGGTCTACCGGCTGGCGGAATACCTCGATCTGCCTGCCAGGATTCTTGAACAGCAACCCTCACCCGGGTTCGGTGGCGTATCCGATGCAGACATCATTGGGCCCTATGCAATGGTCGATCACGTCCTGTGGGGATTTGCTCATGGCTATTCCAACGAGACCATTGCTGAGTGGCTGGCAGGGAAGCATGGATCGATCATTGGGGATACAACCGATGTTTTGGAACATGTTCAATTCTTGCGCGAGATGCAGGCAAACAGTCAAGATAAATCAAATGCATAAGGAGGGATACTGTCATGTCACAGGTCGATCTCTTACGGCGCATGACCGGATCAATGGCCACGACGGCCGGCCGGCTGCTGACTCAGAATACAAAAGTGCGGAGTCTTTTTCTGAAACGGGCCGAACAAGCGGCCTATGATTATATTTTGAACGGAAACGAAGATCAGCGCCCCATGGCAGTGCAGCGGGAAAAGCTTCAGATTATGTTGAATCTCGCCGAAACAGCCTCCAAAAGGATCGAGGAAGGCCTGTATTCCAAGAATGTTTTGAATCAGGCCATGAACATTTTTTTCCAAAACCTCATATTTAGTCCGTCCGGCAAAAATAAACACATTACTGAGACATTTGAGGCTCGGTATGGACGCCGTCCCCCGGGATTCCTGGTCATTGGGCCGACCAACAGGTGCAACCTGCGATGCAAGGGCTGTTATGCGCCCAAAGCGCCGGAGACCATACCCTTTTCCCTGCTGAACACAATTCTCCAAGAAAAGAAAGATCTCTGGGCCTCCTATTTCAATACCTGGGTCGGCGGCGAGCCCATGATGTATTCGAGTGAAGGCTATGATATACTGGACATCGCCGAGCGGCATCATGACACCCTGTTTTTGATGTACACCAACGCAACGCTCATCGACAAGGACAAGGCCAGGCGGATGGGGAAGTTGGGCAATGTCGTCCCCCAGGTTTCGGTGGAAGGCTTTGAAAAGGAAACAGATACCCGGCGCGGCCAGGGGGTTTACAAAAAAATTCTGAGAGCTTTTGAAAACATGCGGGACGAAGGTGTTCCCTTCGGCATTGCCGTGACCCCCATGCGGCACAATATGGACCTTTTAACCAGCGACGAGTTTCTGGATTTCTATTTTAACCGGCAAAAGGCCACTCTGGCCTGGGTCTTTCAGTACATGCCCATCGGCAGAAACTATGACCTCAATCTGATGATTACCCCGGAGCAGCGGCTTCGGCTTCTGGACCGGGAGCGGGAGATCTTGTGGAAAGAGCGCCTGTTCTATGTGGATTTCTGGAATTCAGGCCCCATAGGATCAGGATGCATCGCCGCCGGAAGGCCGGACGGGTATTTTTATATCGATGGCAAGGGTTCGGTCATGCCCTGTCCCTACTACCAGTTTTCTCCGGTCAATATCTATGATGTGTATCGAAACGGGGGCAACCTCAATGATGTGTACGAGCGGAGTTTTTTCGAATCCATCCGGCAATGGCAGGACGAGTACGGCTACGCCAAACAGGGAAGCCAAACCGGAAACTGGCTGCGCCCCTGTCCCATTCGGGATCATCATCAGCTGGCCATGGAGGCCGTCAAAAACCACGAGGTGGTCCCGGAAGATGACGCCACTGAACAGTGGCTCAATGATCAGGAACTGCATCAGGCCTTGTTTGAGTTTGATGAGCAGTTGAAGCAGCTCATGGATCCTTATTGGGAAACAATTTATCTCAAGGAAGAAGTTCCCGAGCGCGACCCCAATCTTCCGTTTACAACTTCGGAAGCACCGGAACTCAAACCGCGATTTTGAGTTCTGTAGGCTGTGGCATCAAGCCGGGACCATCGGCCGCAGCCTGGATGGTTCCGGCGCAAAGGATCGAACCCCGCATTCTGCATTGAGGGAGGAATATTCGATGAGTGTCTTACGCAAAGATATCGCGTGCCAAAACTGTGACTTCACCGGGGAGTCTGTTCTCAGCCTGCTGGGGATGGTGCTCTGGATTCTGGCCTTTGTGCTTTTTCTGCTCTCCTGGATCATCTGGCCGCTGTTCATTGTCTGGCCGATTCTGGTGGTTCTTCTGCTTGTTTTTCCAATCGGGCACAGCTGTCCCGAATGCGGCACCAGGCAGATCAAGAAACAAAAAATTCCTGATCCGAGGACCTGATGCCGGCTCAGGGCCTCAGGTGTTTATATATCCAGGCGCTCCGGTACTTCAGCACGCCGAACGGAATTTCATCGTGATCGCTGTCCCTTACTCCGGCCAGGCCGACCCCAGCCGTCAGCAGCTGGGGTTTTTCAGCCTGGGCCTCCGGTATGACCGGGATCAGGATCAGGCAGGCCAGCACAAGACGGGGCATCCATCGCTTGCAGGGAAACAGGTCGAGAATCATGGCGGGTCCTTTATTCAGACTTCGTACCTACATTATGTCTTTGAACCTTAAAAAAATTAAAATAATTGATAATATTTAAAACGTTATTAAAATTGGACATTCTTTTGGTTTCTGGTGTCAGCGCCGGCCGCTGGCTGGACGGACCAGCCAGTTTGATCAATACAGAAACTTCAGTTTCACGATAGATGACAGGATTGTGAACCCGTCACCAGGTTCTCTTTTGCCGCCTCGCTGGGAGGCTCTCAGATGTTCTTAGGCTTGCTCGCCGGGGGAAACCGGACCGAGGCCCCGGCAGTCAACTCGAAGAACCAGAAAGAGATTCCCGTTCAACACAGGAGGCTTATCAAAGAACAAAACATAGAGTCCGGAGGGGGAAAAGATCCCCCGAGAACAAGCCTTAGAACATCAAGAGCCGGAAGCGTTCGAGCGAAAAAGAGCTCTGTGAACGGTTCGTGGATACAGTTGAAGTTTCATACGAGGAAAAGAAAGATAATGCTATATCAAGGCCTTAATCTCTGAAACCCGACACCTGAAACCTGAAAAAGAGGCAAGTAACATCACAAAATGTCCAAAAAATCTTTCAAATTTACGCGTACTGTAAAGAGCTCTTTTATTTGGCTGCGGCCTTGGCTTTTTCCAGCCACTCGTTCCATTGCTCTTCATGTTCGGCCTTCCATTCTCTGGCATGCCGTTCAATGTCCCGCTGCTTGTCCTCGCCTTCGAACATCCGGTTGTTCTGATCCGCGATATCTTCCAGGGGGACGGAAATAAGTTCGAAGATCTTGGCGGCCGCCGGGTTGTCCTTCAAGAATTTTGTATTGCCAACCACTGCGATATCGTTGGCCGGGAACCCCATCTTGATGGGATCGGTTACCGCCCCCTTGACTCGTCCGGACTGGGTCATGGCCTCAACATGAGGTTCCTGCGCTTCCGTGGGAATGATCTCGGGGACATTGATCCACATGACGTCTTTGCCGGGTTTGAGTTTGTAAATGGTCCAGTTGGGGGTCCAGGTGTAGAATAGAATGGGTTCTCCCTGCCGGTACCGGGCCAGGGCGGCGGCCATGCCTGCGGAATACCCTGCCTTGATGGGTTTGATGTGGTCTCTGAGATTGTAGACGTCCAGGTGATGACTGATCACTTTTTCACAGCCCCAGCCCGGAGGGCAGGCCGTGAGATCGGCCTTGCCGTCGTCGTTGGCGTCAAAGGCCTTTTTGACCTTTTCCCGTTTGAAATCATCCAGGGAGGTGATCCCGTATTTTTCCACATCCCGCTTGGAGACGAGGTAGCCCTGTAAGGCCCCGGCCTTGACTGCATAGCCGGCGATTTCGCCTTTGTTTTCAAAGCCCGGGGGCAGTTGGGTCCTGTGCAGCGGGAACCAGCCGTTGGCCCAGTAATCCACATCGCCCAGAACCAGGGCCTGATAGAAGATGGGCGCGGCCAGGGACTTGGCTTTTTTCACCCGATACCCCAAATCTTCCAGGGCCTGGCTGTACAGGGCCTCCAGGAAGAAGCCCGTGGTCCAGGTGGCCCGTGCGGGCTGGACGGTGATCCCTTCGCCCGGAAGCTGGGCTCCGGCTGATCCTCCAAGCATCAGCAGGCAGAAAAGCAGGATGCCTGCCGATATGTTTCCAATGTTTGTTCGGATTTTCATGAGAGACTCCATATCGGTCTGCCATTGGTTTTTTTGTTCAGCCATACACGATCTCCTTTGCTTTTTTGTCTATTCTGATCGATCGACGACTACAGTGTTTTCAGATAGGCAATGATCCGGTCTTCCTCCTGTTGGCTCAAACGCTCCGCATAGGAAGGCATGTTCGCATAGGGGTCCCTGAGCTGTTTCCTGACAGTCTCAGGATTGACGGGACGTCCGCTGGCAGGGAGTTTCTCCCGCCTGAACAAGCCCTGCAAACCGGGTCCGGCTTTACGGTCGGTTGAATCCGGATGGTGGCACCGGATACAGCCCTTGTCCTTGAACAGGGCGGCGCCCGCCTGGACAACATCGTGCCCGGTTTCATGCCCGTCATTGTGCGTGTGCTGATGGGAGTCATGCCCGTTTTGCCGGCTGGTGACGGTATTCCGTAAAATCCCGAAGACAACGGCGGCGCAGATGAAAACGATAAGCAGCCCCAGGGTCGTTCGATGCAGGGTCGTTTGTCGCATAATGATCCTCAATCCAGAAAACTGAAAATTTCTCTTCGAATGGAGGCGTCCGGTACATCTCTCCTGTGAAGGCTCGTAATGAGCAGTTCGGCCATCCTCGACGGTCCGCAGATATAAAAGGTGCGGCCGTTGAGGTTTTGACCGCAGTATTTATCAAGCATATTCCCGTTCAGATGATTGGTTTCCCCTTTCCAGTGTTCATCCGGCCGGCTCAAAACATGGATCAGCTGCAGCTTTGGATAATCCCCGGCGGCGATTTCCTCGAGTTCCTGGCGGAAGATGATCTGATCCTCACGGCGATTGGCGTAAAGAAGGGTGACGTTCCGGGTGTCCCCGGTATCGCGCATATGGCGAAGCATGGCCATCAACGGGGTGATTCCGATGCCGCCGGCCAAGAATACGAGATCCCGTTCTCCGGGGTGGAGCTGGTAGGAAAATCGGCCGAAAGGGCCGTGGACCGCAACGGTATCTCCCTTCCTGGTCTTGTCCATGGTCGAAGTGAAATCCCCCACGGCCTTGATGGTCGAACTGATGGATCTCTTCTGGGTCGGACTGGAGGAGATGGTCCAATGGTGTTCCTCCACCGGAAGAGCGGGATCTCTGAAAAACGTCAGAAAGTGAAACTGTCCCGGAAGATAGTCCCCGATGCTTTGATCCTGGGGCGGGACCAGGGTTACGGTCCAGACGTCCTCGATTTCCCGGCGGACCTCCTGAACCCGAAAGGGATGCCGGCGCAGGCGCATCGGCCGGAGCAGACGGTGATAGACGTACAGGGAAAGGGCCAGAACCAGAAGCACGACCCAGAGGACCTGCATGGGCAGCAGTTCCAGATCGTCACCTGTGTACCAGGAATGGATGAAGATGAGCAGGAGCATGACAGGGGCCAGCAAATCATGTCCCAGGCGCCAGGTTTCGAACTTCAGGCCGAGCTTTCCCTGGTACAGGCTGACCAGGACAGTGGCGAGCACCAGAATGAGCGCCGCTTTGCCGACCCATATGGACCAGGGCAGGTCCAGTCCAATGAGCAGATACCAGCCATGTCCGCCCAGGGCCAGCAGGATGGGATGAAGGATCAGGAAAGCGGCCGCGATCAGGGCGATCTGTTTGTGAAAACGAATGAGAATGTCGAATCCAAAGGCCCGCTCAACCCATTTGACCCTGGCGGCCAGAAGGAACTGCAGGGCCAGGATCATGAATCCGATCAAGGCGAAGTTCCGCCCCACATCAGACACAATGCCTTCGGCTTCTTCCCCCAGCCAGGTCGTCAGCCAGACCGGGAGGGTGATAATCAGCAGATATGCAAGAATTCGGATCAGGCCGCCTGTCATAGTCACTCCTGAATCAGCCTGCCTGACACGCAGGCAGGTTGATTACTATTATGGTTTGCTGAGCTTATTGTTCGATTTTTGCATCGGCCAGAGCGCTCCCGGCTGAGAGCACAATCGCCAGAACCGTCGACAATACAAGCATGCTTGGTTTGTTCATGGTTTTCCTCCTTGCTTCTCTTATGTTTTACCCGGACAGTTCCGCACAGCCCAACACTCCAAAAACCCTGTCCGCCTGGATGAGGAGCCGGCGGAGTTCGTTGCGGGCGCGGGCGGACAAGGCCCCGGATTGATCCTGGTTGACGGTCCGGATGAGATGATCAGCCACGGCGTCGAAGGCCCCGGCAACATCCAGATTGTCGTTCATGCGCTCTTCAAAGTCCCTGCGCATGGCCTGGGCCGGTTCCGTATCGAGCCGTTCGGGCTGTTCCACGGCACCTGTCAGCAGCGATCCGGCCATGCGACGAATACGGTCGAGCCGGCCGGCGCACTGCTCCAGTTTCGGAATACGGCAATCCAGTTTTTCACGATAGGGGCCGTAGAGCAGAAAGAAACGGATATGCCGGGCGGAAAAACCCTGTTCCAGAAAGTCATCAAGATAGGCCACATTCCCTTTGGATTTGGACATTTTTTCCCCGTTGACCAGCAAATGTCCGCCGTGCAGCCACCAGGGACAGAACGGTTTTCCGG
Organism: uncultured Desulfohalobiaceae bacterium; assembly: GCA_964621385.1. GTDB lineage: Bacteria > Desulfobacterota > Desulfovibrionia > Desulfovibrionales > Desulfothermaceae > JAABTT01. The sequence goes on along the minus strand of CAZUMF010000071.1, from coordinate 2,220 downwards.
AAACGGACTCCATGATGGCCAGGGTGTAGTCATGGTGCCGGTAGAGGTTGTCGATCCCCCCGGTGTGGATGTCGATCTCTTCTCCCAGGTGCTTGCGAATCATGGCCGTGTCCTGGATATTCCAGGCGGGTCGCCCCTGGCCGATGGCCGTGTCCCACCAGACGTCGCCGTCCTGCTTCCGGCGCTGGTGCCAGAGAATGAAGTCGCCCAGATTCCAGCGTTGCCCGGGATAGGTGTCCTTGCGGAATCGGATTTTTTTGTCCGGCCAGCGGCTCATGTCCAGACCGAACAGTCTGCCGAAGCCCTCATAGGTCAAGGGATCGAAAAAAACATCACCCTGATGCCAATAGGCATGGCCGCGTGCGATCAGGTGCTGAATCACATCCACTGCCGAATCCACACTGGTTGTTGCCCTGGGGATCTGGACCGGCAGACGAATGTTGAGGCGTGTGCTTTCCTGAAAAAAGGCTTCTTCTACTGGCCGTCGGAGTTCTTCGAGGCTGAGGCCTTTTGCCCGGGCCTCCTCCACGGCCTTGTCTTCGACATCCGTGAAGTTGAGCAGGCGTTCGACAGTGTAGCCTTGATATTCCAGATACTTGTGTAAAATATCTTCAAAGAGGTAGGTCCGGTAGTTGCCCAGGTGCTGCCTGCGATACACACTCGGTCCGCAGGTAAAGAGCTTGACCCGGCCTGACACTCGGGGCTCGAAGGGGTCCTGTCTGTTGGTCAAGGTATTGTAAAAAGTCGGCTGCATCACGTTCCGGCTCCTGTACTGCTCCAACTTACCTTTTTTAAAATTCAGTCTTTGAAATCCAAGGACAATCAGCCTTTGTTTCAAAATCAAAAATTGGATCAGTATGAATCACAAGCTGTTCAGTCCTTCACTGCGAATCGCTTCGTCATTGAAGGCTTGGAGGCGATCCGCCGGTTGCCGGGCTCGGAAATGTTCCATAGATATGGACACCTGTCTGTCGCAAGACCTGCTGCAGGCAGTTCGTATCCAAAAAATTCTCTTGAATTTTTTGGATATCAGAGATCTCTGGCCACCCGCCGCAGCAGCCGGAGGAGCTGATGTGTGAAGCCGGCCTCGTTGTCGTACCAGGCCAGGACCTTGACCATGGTCCCGTTCATGACCCGGGTGCTCTTGGCATCGACCACCGCCCCGTGACTGTCTCCCAGAAAATCCACCGAAACCAGGGGTTCCTCGGTATAGCCCAGGGTTTCCTGTGCATTTTCCTTAAAGATTTGGTTGACCTTTTCCGGCGTGACCGTTTTTTCGAGTTCACAGACCAGATCGATCAAAGAACCGGAAGGCGTGGGAACCCTGACCGCCATCCCATCCAATTTGCCGTCGAGTTCCGGCAGGATTTCCCCGACGGCCTTGGTGGCCCCGGTGGTGGTGGGAATCTGTGACATGGCGGCCGCTCTGGCCCGGCGCAGGTCCTTGTGCGAACCGTCCAGAATACGCTGGGTCATGGTATAGGAGTGGATGGTCGTGGCATAGCCGTGGCTGATGCCGAAATTATCGTTCAAGACTTTGCAGACCGGGGCCAGGCAGTTGGTCGTGCAGGAGCCGCAGGAAATAATGTGGTGTGCACTCGGGTCGTAGGCCTGGTCATTGACGTTCGGGCAGATCGAGACGTCCACGCCTTTCCCCGGCGCACTGATGACCACCTTTCGGGCGCCTCCGTCCAGATGACCCTGGCAGGAGGACTTGTCCTTGAACTTGCCTGTGGTTTCCACAACCAGTTCGCACCCCAGATCCTTCCAGTTGGATTCCTCGGGATTGTTCCAGTGAGTCAGGGGGATATCCCGGCCATTGACGACAATGCCCTGTTCGTTCCAGGAAACTTCGCCGCCAAACCGCCCGTAGACCGAATCATACTTCAGCAGATGGGCGTAGGTCTCGTTGTCGGAACGGGCATTGATCGCTCCGAGCTTCAAATCAGAATCATCAAGGAGCAGTCGGATCAGATACCTTCCGATCCGCCCAAAACCGTTCATACCAATCGTAATGGGCATAGGAACCTCCAAATATATTTTCAAGAATAAGACATTTCCACAACAATCGATTCTAGCAAACTGCATGCCATCATCGATTCAATATTCCATATCAATGTTGTAAAAGCTCGTATGAAGCTTGATTTTCTTACTCCGTCACCCCGGTTCAGAGCTCTTTACAGGAAGCGTAAATTTGAAAGATCTTTTGGACATTTTGTG
>CAZUMF010000070.1:0-17035 GCA_964621385.1 uncultured Desulfohalobiaceae bacterium | reverse complement strand
ACCAGAAACCTGACACCAGAAACCAAAAGAATGTCCAATTTTAAGAATATTTCAAGTATTATCAATTATTTTGAACTGTTAAGGTTCAAAGACGTAATGTAGGTACGAAATCTGTACTTGGATTTGGCCGGGGTGTTTTCGAGCACGGCTTGTTTTTTTATCCTCAAGCAAAGACGTTCAATCAGTTTGCATAGGGATACGGCAGCCGGATCAAATCGGCATAGGGTTCCACAAGCTTTCGAAAATCCCGCTGCGATTTTAAGACCTTGGCAAAAAAGGCATCCTCGGCTGCCATTGTGTCCAGTTCTTCATTCCCGATGCGGATGATTTCCGCGATCACCTCCGGACTCAGCCTGGAGACCTGGACCTTGTCGCTCTCCAGGAAGTGGTTCATGGCCTCGGCGTCCTGTTTCAGGGCCAGATTGATGGCCTGAAAGGTCGAAATCTTCAGGGCCAGCTTGACCTTGCTCTGGATATCCTCGGAAAGCGTGTTCCAGGATTTGGTATTGACCATGGTCTCCAGAGGCGCACAGGGCTCATGGATGCCGGGCACCTTGAGGTAGGGGCAGATCTCTTCGAAGCCTAGCTTGCGGTCGATGGCCGGGGTCGCGAATTCAGCCGCGTCAATCACTCCCCGTTCCAGGGAGGGATAGACCTCGCCTCCAGGCAGGCTGACCACTCTGGCCCCCAGACGCTCCAGGCATTTGCCCCAGACCCCCACCGTCCGAAATTTCAGTCCCTTGAAATCCTCCAGGCTCTCGATGGGCTTGCGGGTCCAGCAGAAATTCTCCGAGCCGAGCATCCCGTAAGGGGGAAGGATCTGGATGTTGCGATCCGCATACATTTCATTCCAGAGTTCCAGTCCACCGCCGTGGTAGATCCAGCTGAGCATCTCCTGCATCTGCAGACCGTTGGGACGGGAATTCCCGAACAGGACTGCCGCCGGATACTTACCCATCCACCAGCCGGCCCAGGTGCAGCCGAGATCCAGAATGCCCTTGTCCACGGCGTCAAGAACCTCTGTGGAGGACACCATGGACCCGCCGGGCTGCATCCGGATGACCAGCTCGCCCCCGGTCAGTTCCTGCACCAGTTCGGCAAAGTGTTCAGCCGGGGCATAGAGCTGGGGCAGTCCGGCGGGATAAGACGACTGGGCCCGCCAGACGGTTTTGGCCTCTCCCTGGGCCCCTTGCAGGGCAATGACAAAAGCGAAACAGGTCACCAGGATCAAACTGCACTGTTTTTTCAAGATACCCATACACCCTCCTTGTGATAAGATGGTTTCAGGTCACAGGAAAAGCCGTTCTGCAAATCATACAGCGCCGGCTTCAGCCTTCTCTTCCGTGCGCAAACAGGCCGCCACGAGCTGCACAGGATGCAGCACGCTGATCGGCTCAGGCAGGTTTCCGGCAAAATTGATCCGGCAACTCGGGCAGCCGGTGGCCAGGACCGATGCCCCACTCCGGACAATGGAATCGACCTTAGCGGAAACGATTTTTCTTGATGTTTCCGGATACTTGAAAAAAAAGCTCCCTCCACCGCCGCAGCAGGCGTTTTGATCCGTCACCGGCCGGAAACGCACACCGGGCAGGGCCTGGAGAAGGGTTTCCACCTGCCGGCCAACCCCTTGCGCGTTGCGCAGATGGCATGGGGCATGATAGGTCACGTCCGGCCCCTTTGCCTCAGGAATGAGTCCGGGCTCCAGGCATTCAAATCGGTTGAAAATGAATTCAGAAATGTCCTCGACCTTTGCCGCGAGCTGCTCCGCAGCCGACGCAGGTCGGCCGAGTTCACGCAGGAGTTTGGGGTATTCCCGGCGCAGGGCCGAACCACAGGTGGCGCAGTCCACCACCACGGCTTCCACATCCTCCTGATTCAGGCAGGCGACATTTTTGTGAATCAAGTCTTCAGCCTGATCCGGGCGCCCGTTCAAAAAAATCGGGACTCCGCAACAGACCTGGGCCTTGGGGATACTCACCTGAAATCCCATCACCTTGAGCACCTGGACCACGGCCAGACCGACTTTCCCGTCAATATACTGTGTCGCACAGCCGGTAAAATAGATCACCGTGCCCCGGACTGGCCCATTGGGCTCATTCACGGCAGGAACCTGCTTCCGGAAGGGGATGTGATTGAACACAGGGGTTTTTTCCAGGGAAATGCCCCCCAGGGAATATCGTTTGAGCAGGCGCTCCGAGGCTAGACTGCGGCCCAAACGGGCCGAACGGGCGGCAAAGCGCAGTTGCTGTTCATGGGACAGGAAATGGAACAGGACCTTGAGCATCCACTCCTGACCCACGTCCCGGATCATTTCGGAGCGCATCTCCATAAAGAGCAGATCATGCTCCACCCCGCTCGGGCAGGAGGCGGTGCAGCTGCCGCACATCAGGCATTTGGAGACGATATTCTGTAAAGATGGAGAGGCCGGCAGATCGTTTTGGACATAATGCTTGATCAGCTGCACTTTCGCCCTGGGACTATGGGTCTCTTCCTTTGTCTCCTGATATACCGGACACGTGAGCAGGCACAGGCCGCATTTGTTGCAGCTATGGATCGCTTCCGTCTTCACGCAGGCGCCCTGTCAGCAGAATTTTCCGGGATTGAGAATCCCCTTGGGATCAAGAGCCTTTTTGATGTCTCTGGTGGTATTCAGGGTGTCCTGATCCAAAAACATGGATAAAAATTCAGTCTTGGCCAGACCGATGCCGTGCTCCCCGCTCAATGTCCCTTCCAGTCTCAGCGCCAGCTCAAAGATCTCCCGGATAGCCTTTTCCACCCGCTGCCACTCCTCACGGTCCCGGACATCCGTCGCGATCAGGGGATGCATGTTGCCGTCCCCGGCATGAGCGAGGATGCCCACCCGCAGTTCATATCGTGCAAAAATCTCCCGCATGCCCTGGATCATTTCCGGAACCCGGCTCACCGGAACCGTGGCGTCTTCCACAATGCAATTCGGGGCCAGGCGGGCCATCACCCCATAGGCCGACCGTCTGCCCCGCCATAATTCGTCCTGCTCCTCGCGGCTACGGGCTTCCCTGATTTCCACCGCCCCGTTTTCCAGGGCTTTCTCGGCAATCCTGGCCATTTCTTTTTCCACCGCCTCTTCCACTCCATCGACCTCAACGAGCAGCAGACCTTCCGCTTCCCTGGGTAGCCCCAATGATGCCGCGTCTTCAACCGCGTTGATCACAAATGAGTCCATGAGTTCCATGGCCACGGGCACAATACCAGAGCCCACCACATCAGCCACTGTATTCGCGGTATCCCTCAGGTCCCTATAGGTGGCCATGACCGTCCGCCTGGCCTCGGGCAGAGGCACGATTCTCAGAACCGCTTCCGTCACCACCCCCAGGGTCCCCTCTGCTCCGCAAAAAAGCGGCGCGAAATTATAGCCGGTCACATCTTTGACGTTCTTGCTCCCGAAACGAATGATGCGTCCCGAGGCCAGGACCGCCTCCAGGCCCATGATATAATCTTTGGTCACTCCGTATTTCAGGCCGCGGGGACCGCCGGAATTCTGGGCCAAATTCCCGCCGATGGTGGACACGGACAGGCTGGCCGGATCAGGTGGATAGAAAAACCCGTATGTGCCGAGTTCATTTTGCAGGTCCTGATTTACCACCCCCGGCTGCACCCGAACACAGCGGTCCCGGGGGCTGACCTCCAGGATGGCATTCATCCTGGTCATCACCAGAACAATGCCCTGTTTTTTGGGAATCGGGGCCCCGCAGATGCTGGTCCCCGCCCCCCGGGTCGTCACCGGAATCACGGCCTCATTGGCAATGCTCAAGACAGCGGCGACCTCCTGCGTGCTCCTGGGGAAAATCACCGCCTCCGGCATGGATTCTTCGAAATGCGAATCATAGGAAAAACTGTACAGAACCTCGAGGTCATCCTGATAATCTTCCGGACCCACCACATCCACAAGTTTCTTCTTTACATCGGAATTGAGCATACACACCGCCATTGTCGTATCAGCCCTTGGGCTGGTCCTGCTGCACGGTTCAAGGGAGAGGATTGTAGGCCCTGTTTTAGGCTTGTCGGCTAATTTCTGTCATAGAAGACAAAAAAATTTGTTGCTACGAAGCAATTGAAGTCCTTGTCGGATATGGTTCACGGTTCCAGGTTCACGGTTCACGGTTTGAAGAGGAAGATATTCGGAAGATACATTCTGGGTCGTTTGAAAAACTGTTTTTTTTCTTAATGAAACACTCTGCTTTTCTGCATTCTTTTCTTGCCAATTTCGAATTTCGAATTTCGAATTTCTAAATCGAACCTGGGACCTTTGGGTCGGGCGGATTCAGCTTTGGAAACTGAAAGCGTCGTTCAGGCCTGAAGATAGGTTTGCCCTTTTTTCTCTGCCTGAGCCTGAATCAATGCAATCTCGTCGTCAGTGAGATCCTTGAAGCGTTTCTGGGACAGGAGGTAGGTTTTGACCGGCAGGGGCGGATCGGGGCTGTAGGTCTGCCGCAACCCCCCGCTTTCGTCCATCTCGATCAGGGGGAAGACCCCGGAGTCCACGGCCATTCGCGTGACCTTCAGGGAATCCTGCGAATCAATCTTCCACCCTGGCGGGCAGGCGGCCAGAAGATGGAGGAACCTGAACCCCTGAGTCTTCCGGGCCTTTTCAAATTTCATGTAGAAATCTTCGGGAAAAGAAACAGTGGCGGTCGCCAGATAGGCCGGGTGATGCCCAAGGACAATACCGATCAGGTCCTTTTTCTGATAGGCGAATTCCTTGCCGCCGGGCGTGGTGGTGGTCCAGGCCCCGCAGGGCGTGGCCGAAGACTGCTGCACTCCGGTGTTCATGTAGGCTTCATTGTCGTAGCAGACATAGATGAAGTCCTCGTTACGATCCGCAGCCCCGGACAAGGCCTGAAATCCAATGTCAAATGTCCCGCCGTCTCCGGCCCAGACCATGACCTGGACATCCTGATGCCCCTGGGAAATCAAAGCCCGTCTCACCCCGGAGGCACAGGCGGCTGCGGTGGCGAAAGGGACATGCAGCAGCGGGACGGACAGGGCCGTGGTGGGGAACGGTCCGGCGATAATCGACCAGCAGCACGCCGGAATGACCACCACGGTCTTTTCCCCCAGGGCCTTCAAGGCGTGGCGCATGCTGAGCGAGGCGCCGCAGCCGGGGCAGCCCAGATGCCCGCTGTTCAAATATTCGACTGTCGTCACATTCCATAGCATGGGGCATCACCTCATCGTGAAGATGAAATTGAAAGTCGCGATCTCGGTTTTCGGATGCCTGAGAAGGCAACAATTCTGAATAGCAAAACACATCAAAACGGAAAAATCGATACTGATCCCATCCCGTCTTTCCAACAAGGCCGACCCTGTCAAGAGCCTTTCCCGATTTGAGAACCGGTAACAGGGATCAGTATTAGAACCAATTGCTGTTGACCGGGGAAAGGGTGTCCATGCTCCGGACCACATCAATCACCGTCTCCGGAAAGACCTCTTTCCCTCCCAGGCTGATGACCACATCAAAAATCCTGGGCCGGCGATCGAGGTGATACAAAGCCGCTCGCAGCTCCTGGGCCAGAATGCCCCCGGTCCCGTAGGAAACCGCCCGGCTGAAGGCCAGGACATCCGGGATTCCCTGCACCAGGTCCTGCAGTTCTTCCTGGGGAAAGGGCCTGAACAGACGGAGCTTCACCAGACCAACCTTTTCGCCGGCCTCCCGGAGCCTGTCCACAGCCAGGCGAACGGTTCCAGTCTGGGCGCCGCTGCTGACAATGACCACGTCGGCCCCTTCCAGCCGATACCCCTCCAGATTGCCATAGCTGCGATCAAAAAAGCTGCTGAAACGTGCAGCACCCGCGTCGATTTCCCTGGGCACGTTCTTCATGGTTTTGGCCAGGGCCTTCCTGAGGGTGTAAAAATTGTCAGGCGTAGCCGCAGCCCCGAAACTCAAGGGATTCTCCGTATCCAGATGGTAAGGCGCCTCATAGGCCGGCAGAAACCGGTCCACCAGGTCCTGCTCCGGCACAAACAGTTGCTCCATGGTATGGGACAGGATAAACCCGTCGATCATGACCATCACCGGAAGCATGATCCTTTCCGTCAGCCAGTAGGACAAAAGGATGGTATCCAGGGCTTCCTGGGCGGTTTCACAATAAATCTGCAGCCAGCCGGTGTCTCTCTGGGACAGGCTGTCACTCTGATCGGTCCAGATATTCCAGGGCGCGCCAAGGGCTCGATTGGCATTGACCATGACCAGCGGGAACCTGGAACCGGCAAACCAGTGCAGCATCTCGTGCATCAAGGCCAGACCGTGGGAGCTCGTCGCGGTGAATGATCGACTGCCTGCGGCCACGGATCCGAAGCAGGCCGCGATGGCCGACATTTCGGATTCGACCTTGACATATTCGCTGGCCATTGCTCCGCTGTCCACCATACTGGACAAGGTCTCGATAATATGGGTCTGCGGGGTGATGGGATAGGCCGCAATGACCTCCGGCCTGCAGAGCTTGACGCCAAAGGCAATGGCGTCGCTTCCCAGGAGCATTTCAGATGTGTGTTGCGCCGGAGGGTTTTGCATAGCATTCATGTCCTCACTCCTCGCCATCACTTTCGTGATCTTTGGTTTCCGGTGTCAGCTTTGCCTCCGGCAGGGCTGACACATATCTATAGAAAATAATTGCAAACACAAGAATGCACCGCTACGCTGATGCTAAATTCTTTCACAGCCGGTTTGATCATTGAAGAAACTTTGTTTTACCGGTATACTGTCGCCGTAACCCGTCATTGCGAGGCGTCTTCGCCGAAGCAATCCCTCGTATGAAACTTCAGACTTTTTTGAACCAAAGGGCGTGACAGAATGAACATCGAATGTTGAACGTTCAAATTCTGCCTGAAGGAATGAATATCGAACCTCCAATGCTCGCATGAAACTCGATTTGTCTTACTCCGTCATTCCGGCACTTCAGTCTTCTTCCATCTGGATGACCCCTCTGGGGCAGACCGCGGCGCACAGACCGCAGCCCTTGCAGTGCTCCGGATCGATTTCCACGCTGTGCGCGTCGGCCTCGCTGTCCAGGGCGATGGAAACGTCCGGACAAAAGAACCAGCACAGGCCGCAGGCGGTGCAGGTGCCGCAGCTCAAACAGCGTCTCGCGGCAAGCGCGGCCTCCTCAGCAGTGAGCCCGGGTTCGTCTTCAGCAAAGCCCGAATCTCGCTGCTCCACGGGGCTCTTTCTGAGGACGATAGGCTCCTCGCGGGGGACATAGGTCAGATTGATCTGTTCAGGACCGACCACCCCTGGCTCAGGCTCTGCCTGCGCCGCCGCCTCCGGATTGAGCTGCTGCAGGATGGCCTCGGCCCCCTGCCGGCCGGTGGCCATGGCCTCAACCACCGATGACGGCCCGAGCAGCAGGTCGCCCCCCAGATACAGCCCGTCCCGGGGCTTGATGGACAGGTGTTGCTTTTGGCCCACGGCCACAACCAGGACATCCGCCCAGAGCTCGGAGCGAAACGGACCCGTATGAATAGCTCCCTCCCTCTGGATCGCTTCATGACAGCTCAAGCGCAGACCGTCTGTGTGGGGGGTGACCTCCGTCACCAGGCTTTGCTCATGCAGCGGGATGCCCTCTTCGGACAGATGGCGCTTTTCCTCGGGATAGGCCGGCATCTCAGCAAAGGTCCGCCGGTAAATGATCTCCACCTCCTTGCCGTGGCGGCGCAGGGAGCGGGCCGCATCCACGGCCACATTGCCGCCTCCGATCACGCCAAAACGTCTGCCTTCCGGTATCTTTCCCTGCTGCAGATCGTACAACAGATCCAGACCCTGTCTGACCTGCTCTGTCCCGGCAAACTCCCGGGGCAGGATCGAAGCGCCCAATCCAGGAGCGCAAAAAACTGCTTGATGCGCAGCAACAAGCCCATCGATCTCCTCTGGAGCAAGATCCTGTCCGCATTTGAGCTTGATCTTCAAGGATGTGAACAGATTCTCCAACTCCTGACCCAGGAACGCCTTGGGGAGACGGTACTCGGGAATCCCCCAGCGCAGAAGGCCTCCGGGCTCGGATTCTTTTTCATAGACCGTGACCTGAATCCCGGCCCGGGCCAGAAAATAAGCCGCGGCCAGGCCGGCCGGACCGCTGCCCACGACAGCCACCCGCTCCGGACGCGTTTCTAAAGGAGCCGGAAACGGTTTGTCCAGGCCGTAATCTCCCAGGAATCGTTCAATGGAGCCGATCAGGACCTCCTGATCCAGTTGGAGCCGATTGCAGTGCTGCTCACAGAACCGGGGACAGACCCGTCCGGTGATTGCCGGCAGAGGGTTGGTCTTGCGCAGCATTTCAAGGGCCCTGTCTTGCTCCCCCTGATTCAGATAATGCATGTACTCGGCAATAGGGTTCTGTAAAGGGCAGGCCCTGCTGCAGGGTGCGGCTTTCTCCTGCAAGCGGGGGCTGAAAAATTTCCAGCTCCCGGTCAGATTGGCTTCAGTGGTGGTCATGGAGATTGGAGCTTCGCTCAAATCTCCCGGGGCGACCAGACTGTCCTGATTGATGATCTCCATATAAAATCCCTGTGTGGGGCGTCATTCCCTGGTACTTGATTGATCCAATGTCAGCCTTGCCGCTGGCAGGGCTGACATATAATTCTTTGATATTTATTGCAATATGTAACTATATATTATGCTGTTCATCTTGTAAATCAACGGCTCCCAGTTTGATCAATACAGAAAAGTACAGTTTCACGAGAGATAACAGGATTGAAGTTTCATACGAGTCTTTCTTCCATTTCTTTGCAGCATTTTTCACTCGTCACTCTTCAATATTCACTCGCGTAGGCCTCCAGCATCGCCCGCCTGTTGGCCTCCAGACTGGCCGGAATGAACCTGGGCAGGGCCGCTTCCAGGTGTTCCCGGGAAACGAGTCCGCTCACTTTGGCAAAAGCCCCGAGAACCGGGGCGTTGACCAGGGGCATGATCCTGTTGCCCAACCCGTGCTTCAAGGCCAGCCGGTTGATATTGGCGGTCACCAACCGGCAGTGGTCCTCGAGAAACGAATAATACTCCGGCGGTTTGTCGCTGTTGATAAACAAAATCCCTTCGGGATTGATGCCGGAGGTGACATTGACGGTTTCAGCCAGCTTGGCGGAAAGCACAATCACATGATCCGGGCTGACGACCTGAGACCGGAGATTGATGAAGGCATCGGAGACCCTGACAAAGGCTGCCACCGGGGCTCCCCTGCGTTCAGCCCCGAATGTGGGAAAGGACTGGGCGTACTTTCCGGCCAGAAAAAAAGCATAGGACAGGATCTGTGAAGCGATGACCGCCCCTTGCCCGCCCCGTCCGTGTATCCGGATTTCAAGCATCATCATACGTTTGCTCGTGATCAGCTGGAGGTGTCTGTTACCGATGATAGACCGTCACCAGGGCCTTGGCCGATTGTCCATGCAGGGCCCTGAAGCCGTGGAGCTGATCCGACTCAAAATAGATGCAATCTCCGGGTTCCAGAACCACGGTCTCCTCCGGTGAGGAAAACTCCAGAGTCCCTTCGAGGACAAAGGCGCACTCCTCGCCTTCATGGGTAAACTGGATCACATCATCGGCATCCTTGGCTTCAAAGGTCACCAGAAACGGCTCCATATGCTTGGAGGTCTTGGTATAGGCCAGCGCTTCATAGGTGTAGCCCAGACGGGCCTTCCCCCTGACCTGACGACGCGGGGAGAGCAATCGCTCGTTGCTGCGGACCACGGCCGTTTTCGCATCGCTGGCCTCTTCCTGAAACAAAAGGCTCATATCCGTGTTCAAGCTGTTGGCCACCTTGAGCAGGGTGGCGATGGGGGGGGACACTTGCGCGTTTTCAATTTGCGAGATCAAGGCCTTGGCTAAACCGGCTTTTTCCGCCAGTTCCTGGATGCTCAAGCCTTTGTTTTGACGAATGGCTCGAATTTTTTCACCGATCCCCAGCTGGGAATGATTTTTGCGAATCGTATCAGCCATGTGTTCTTCCTTTTGGTAAGACGTTTCCCATTCTTTTCTGAAAAATTACTTGATCCGTCTGATCACTGTCAAGGCCCACGAAAAGCTGCACGTCGGCGGCCAGCGGCAGGGCTGACATGAAAGACCTTCAGCCGGTATACCTCTTGACAGTTTCCTCCCGGACAACGTATGACATCAAGGGATAGCCTGCTGCTCAGTCCCCGGAATCCGTTGGCAGGCGCTGCAAGCCCCCGGTTCGCTGCCAACCGGACAGGTCAGTGTGTGATGCAGACTTTTCTTTCCATCAGCAACACAGCCAGGAGGTGCTTTATGAAAAATCGAATGTCCAAACCCTATCGTGGATTGATGGTCCTGAGTTTCATTGCTGTTTTCCTGCTGACGCTTTCCGGTGCCGGTCTTGCGGAGGCTGCCGGAAAAATCAAAATCGGCATCACCCAGATCGTGACCCATCCGGCCCTGGACGCCAACCGCCAGGGATTCATCGATCAACTGGCAAAAGAAGGCTTTGTGGAGGGTGAAGATGTCCACTATGACTTCCGCAATCCAGAAGGGGACATGAGCTTGGCGGCCTCCATCGCCCAAAAATTCGTGTCGGAAAAAGTGGATATGATCCTGGCCATCGCCACGCCAACGGCCCAGGCCTGCGTCAATGCGGTCAAAGACACCGATATCCCGGTCGTGTTCGGCGCGGTGACCGACCCTGTTTCAGCCGGCCTCGTGGACAGCTGGGAGAATCCCGGAGGGCAGGTGACCGGTATCAGCGACTGGGCAGATGTCGGAGCCCAGATTCAACTGATTCTGGATATTGTCCCCGAAGTCAAGAAAATCGGGGTGATCTACAACAGCGGGGAAACCAACTCCAAAGTCCAGGTGGATGAACTGAAAAAAGTGGCCCCGGATCTGGGCATTGACAAGGTGGTCGAAGCCAATGCCGCCACCACCGCCAATGTCATGGGCGCAGCCCAGTCGCTCATGGGCCGGGTGGACGCCGTCTGGGTCCCCACGGACAATACCGTGGTCTCGGCCTTCGAAGCCGTGGTCAAAGTCTGTGAAGACAACCAGGTTCCGGTCTTTGCTGCAGACACGGCCACCGTGAAGCGCGGCGCCATCGGGACCCCCGGCATAGACTACTATGTCCTCGGCCTGGAGGACGGCAAGGTCGCCGCCAAGATCCTGAACGGCACCCCGCCGGCGGACATACCGGTCAAGAAAGTCCCCATGACCGATCTCTACGTGAACCCCGCCGCTGCCAAGCGCATGGGGGTCAGCATCCCGCCCTCGGTTCTGGGCCGCGCCACTGAGATTATCAACGAATAACCCGTCAGGCCTGCCTGGTGCAGCCGGGGAAGGCAGGCCCTTTCCCGACTGCTCCCGGTTGAACCTTTTCCGAGGAGTTTTGCGTGGACATGCTGATCAGCATACTGTCTGTAGCCGGCTACGAGGGCTTGATCTTCGGATTGGTCGCCATTGGCGTCTATATCACCTTTCGAGTGCTGGGGTTTCCGGATCTGGGAGTGGACGCCACCTTCCCTCTGGGCGGAGCCGTGGCCGCGGTCTTCATCGTCCAGGGGACAAATCCTGTGCTGGCCACCATGCTGGCCTTTCTGGCCGGTCTGCTGGCCGGCATCATCACCGGGCTGTTGAACACCAAGCTCCGGATCAGCGCACTCCTGTCCGGAATCCTGATGATGGTCGGCCTCTATTCCGTCAATCTGCGGATCATGGGCGGGGCCAATATCCCGCTTCTCAGGGATGTTACCGCATTCGACCTCTTTGGCGAACTCACCGGTCTCCACGGCATGTCCCTGTCCATTGCCCTGGCCGGCCTGGTGGCCCTGTTGATTTTTTTGCTGCTGAACTGGTTCCTGCGCACTGAAATCGGGCTGGCCCTGCGGGCCTCGGGGGACAATGAAAAAATGCTCCGGGGACTGGGGGTGGATACCGATAAAAATATTCTCATCGGCTGTTCGCTGTCCAACGGTCTGGTGGCCCTGGCCGGCGCCCTGGTCGCCCAGAATCAGGGCTTCTGCGATGTAGGCATGGGGATCGGCATTATCGTCATGGCCCTGGCTTCGATCATCATCGGCGAGGGGCTTTTCGGCCATCCCAAGGGTATCTTGAGCATTCTCCTGGCCTGTTTTGCCGGAACCTTCGCCTACCGCCTGTTCATCACCCTGGCCTTGCGACTGGGCATGCCGCCGGGGGATTTAAAGTTGATCACCTCGGTTCTGGTGGTCATTGCCCTGGGTATTCCCCATCTGCGCAAACGAATGCGGCAGGAGTGGATTCCGCCGGCCTCCAGAATGTAAGGATCGAATCTCGACTCTCGCAAAGGGTGGACACAATGAAAAGGGCTGCAGAACCTGACGTCCTGAATCTCAGAGATATCCGAAAGGTCTTTTTTTCCGGCACCGTGGATGAAGTCGTGGCGTTGAACGGCATCGACCTGTCCGTGGGGGATCAGGAATTTGTCACGGTCATCGGAAGCAACGGGGCGGGAAAATCAACCCTGCTCAATATCGTGGCCGGAGTGTTTCCCCCGGAAAAGGGCGGCCACGTCGTGATCCAAGGCGATACCGTCACCCGGCTGGAAGAGTATAAACATGCCAAATACGTGTCCCGGGTCTGGCAGGAACCCGAGGTGGGAACCTCCCGCAACTTAAGCATAGAAGAGAACTTGTCCCTGGCCTATTTACGGGGACAGACCCGGACCTTGAAGAAGGCCAGCAATAAAAAACGCAGGCAGATTTTCCGGGAGGCCCTGGCCCAGATCGGACTGGGTCTGGAGGACCGGCTGACGGCCCAGGTGGGCACCCTGTCCGGAGGTCAGCGGCAGGCCCTGTCCCTGGTCATGGCCACCATCAGCAAGCCGAGCATCCTGCTTTTGGACGAACACATCGCCACCCTGGATCCCAGAACCGCCCAGACCGTTATGGACTTAACGGAGATGATCGTGGAACGCGAGCGCATGAGCACCCTGATGGTCACGCACAATATGGAGATGGCCCTGCGCTACGGCAAACGGCTGATCATGATGCACAAAGGGAAAATCATCCTGGATATCGGCCATGATCAGAAAAAGCATTTGAAGATTACGGACCTGATCGCGGCTTTTGAGCGGGCTGCCGGCGAGGAATTCACCGACGACAATGTCCTGCTCAGTTGCTGATTGCTGAAGCGAAGACCCTTCAGAAATCAGATATTTTTTTCGGATTATGGTGCTCATGAGTCTTTCCAAGGAACGGGCCGCCTTCCTGGCCGACGATTTCAGCCGGGGGTTCATTGCCGCTTGCGGCTTTGCGGCCGAGGCAGCCGAATGGGGCCTGTTTCGATCCCGTTTGACTGTCACACCGAACCATCGACAGCAGGACGGCTTTGTCCACGCCGGGGTTATGGCCACCATGGCCGACCACACCGCCGGCTACGCCGCGTTCACCGTTGTCCCCGAGTCCCATCAGATCCTAACCATTGAATTCAAGATCAATTTCCTGCGCCCGGCCGGGGGAGAAGAACTCCTCTGCCGCTCCCGTGTCCTCCGCCCCGGACAGCAGATTCTGGTGGCTGAATCCGAAGTCTTCGATCGAACGGCCGGCTCAGAAAAACTCACGGCCAAGGCCCAGGTGACCTTAATGGCCGTGCATCGCGACAAACTCCGGATCAGGGTTTCTGCAGACAGTACATGACCAGCTTATCCTTCAGGATCAGCGGCCTGGATTCCACCTTGGCGCCGAGAAAGGCATCTATTTGTCGAACCGTCTCCGGATCGAAATCTCTCTGATAGAAGGCAAAATGGTAGGCGTAAAGTTCTTCCCGATCCTGAAAGAGCCAACGGGTATGAAAAACGTCGGTATCCTCCAGGAGGAGACTGCAATTTTTGACTGCCTGCCGGGTATAGATCAGGGCCGGAGATTCGTCATGAAAGAGATTGGACAGCAATTGGACCTCTCCGTCGAGAGCCGGCTCGACAGCCAGCAGCCAGCCTTTTTTCCTGAGCACTCTGCGTCCCTCTTCCAGGGCCTGCCGGCTGTCTTGATGATGCAGGGAGAAGGTGAAGAGCACCAGGTCAAAGGATTGCTCCGGAAAATCCAGCCGTTCGCCGCTGCCCACCCGCAGATCCATCTCCGGGAGCCGGGCCCTGGCTTCGGCAACCTGGTCCTGATCAGGATCAACCCCGACAAGGGATCCAACCCGGTCCGCGAGCATGGCAGTCACCCGTCCATTGCCGCAGCCGACCTCCAAGACCTGTTTCCCGGATAAATCAATCCAGGATTCAATCCGCTGCCTGGTGATCTGCTCTGCGTCTTCCTGCATACAAAACTCCTGCAGCCGAAGATGCCGTTCAGATATCCTGCAAAGCCAGCAGCAAGGCCTGCAGTTCGTTTGTCACCTCCGGAGCCGGCCTCTGCAAGGGCAAACGCGGTTCCCCTCCGAAATACCCGGCCCGGTCCATCACCGCTTTCAGCCCGCCGATGCCGTAGCGCACGGTTACCGCCTTGGCCAGCGGGGTCATCCGCGTCTGGAGGTCTCTCGCCTCTTCAAAGCGTCCTTGCTGAAACAGCTCGAAAATCTGGATGCAGATATCGGGAATGACATTGGCCACGGCCAGGATCCCGCCATGGACCCCGAGACAGAGGGAGGGGAAAAAAACCGGGGCTGATCCCACAAAGACCCGGAAATCCGGATGACTGGAGTAGAGATACTCATGCAGCTGTCCCACATTTCCCTGACTGTCTTTAATGCCGACGATATTCGGATGTTCGGACAGCTTGGCCACCAGACCCGGTTCCAGATTGACGCCTGTAAACTGGGGGACGTTGTACAGCAGAATCGGCATCCTGGCGGCTTCCGCCACGGCCGTGAAATGATCCCGCAGGATAGGCTCCCGCATCCCGGCCTTGAAATAGAAGGGTGGGGCGACAAGTCCGCAGTCTGCGCCGCAATCGACCATCTGATTGGTCAGACGGATGGTTTCCCGGGTTGATTCCGAGCCTGTCCCCACCATCAGGCATTTTGAGGGAGGGACCGCTTCCCTGGCCTTTCGAACCACGGTGCATTTTTCCTGTTCATCCAGATAGACCGCTTCCCCGTTTGAGCCCAAGACCAGATACCCGGACAACTGGGTTTGATTCCATTTCCGGATATTGTCCTCCAATGGCTCCAGGGCCGGTTCGCCATTGTGAAAAGGGGTGGTGATCGGAGGGATCACGCCGGACAATTCCATGAGCTGCTCCTTTCTGAAAATTGGAGATTCTTGTTGACAAAAACCATTCGCTCAGTTTATGAAAAAATTTGTAAATTCAGCCGTCATTTTTTTCACGCAACCAAAAAGGAGGAACGACCATGCTGCATCATTCAAAACTTCTGGCCGCTATTCTGTGCACCACGGCTTTACTTGTGGCCGGTTCACTGATCACCAGTCCGGCCCAGGCGGAAAAGAGCGTTAAAATCGGAGCCCTCATGCCCATGACCGGCGATCTTCAGGCCTACGGGGAAAGCTGCTACACCGGGGTGAAACTGGCCGTGGAACAGATCAACGCCGAGGGCGGCGTCCTGGGCTCCACCCTCGAGCTCAAGCTCGGCGACACGCAGACCAAGCCGCAGCCGGGTATTGATGCGGCCCAAAAACTCGTTTCCGTGGAAAACGTATCGGCCATTGTCGGGGCCTTGTCAAGCGGTGTGACAATCCCTGTGGCCTCAAGCGTGACCAACGAGGCCGGTGTCGTGCTCATGTCCCCGGCCTCCACCTCCCCGGTCATCACCGGACTTGAAGACAAGGATTACCTGTTCCGTTCCGTTCCTTCCGATGCCTTCCAGGGAGTGGCCCTGGCCCAGCTGGTGGAGGAATCCGGCTTTGAAAACGTGGCCACCTTGTATGTGAACAACGACTATGGTGAAGGACTGGCGGAAAGCTTTCAGTATGCCTTTGAAAAAAAGGGCGGCACTGTCTCGCAAACTTTGGCCTATGAACCCGGCAATGCCTCCTATCGCGGCGAACTGTCCAAAGCCGCCTCCAAAGGGGCAGAAGCCCTGAACCTGATCGGTTATCCGGAAAACGGCATCACCATCCTCCGCCAGGCTCTGGAAGAGGGGTTGTTCACTGAATTCATTTTTTCCGACGGGCTCAAGGCCCCGGAAATCATCGAGGCCATCGGCGCCAAGTACCTGAACGGCTCCTCCGGCACAGTACCCCAGGCCCTGTCCGACACCCCTTCAGCCCAGAATTATCTCAACGCCTACAAAGACCGCTTTGGCGAAGTCCCCCCCAAGCCTTACATCGACACCAGCTACGATGCTGTGTATGCCCTGTGCCTGGCCATTGAGAAAGCCGGGACCACCGACGGCACGGCTGTCCGCGATGCCCTGCGCGACGTGGCCAATGCTCCCGGCGAAAAAGTGCTGCCGGGTGAATGGGCCAAAGGGGTCAAACTCCTGGCGGAAGGCAAGGACATCGATTATGTCGGGGCTTCCGGATCCGTTGATTTCGATGAAAACGGCGATGTCGGCGGCACCTTCGGGCACTGGATGATCAAGGACGGCGAGATCGTCACGGTGAAAGTTTTCGAACCGGAGATGTAAAAAAAATTCAACAGTAAAAAATTCAGCAGTCAAGCTGCTGAATTTTTTCTCTTCACTTGAAAGACAAAGCCCCCGCCCGAAAAGAGGCGCGGGCTTTGTCTTCCCTTCTCCTTTCCCCATTCAACATTCTATGTTCAATGTTCAATGTTCTCTCCTCGTTCGTGCGTCATCCGCCTTCCGTCCCTCTGCTCTCAGCCCTCCTTGCCGCGGCATCTTGTCACGGCGGCTTGTCACGTCGACTTGTCACGTCGACTTGTCACGTCGACTTGTCACGTCGTAGCTTCTGAGCGAAGACGGAAGCTTCTGAGCGAAGACGGAAGCTTCTGAGCGAAGACGGAAGCTGCTTAGCGAAGACGGAAGCTGCTTAGCGAAGACGGAAGCTGCTTAAGCGAAGTCGGAAGTCCGGCAGGGCGACGCCGGGTGTCCTCCCGCCCTCTGCCCTCTGCCCTCTGCTCTCTGCTCTCTGCCCTCTGCCCTCTGCCCTCTGCCCTCTGC
>CAZUMF010000069.1:0-17103 GCA_964621385.1 uncultured Desulfohalobiaceae bacterium | reverse complement strand
TATCAATTATTTTAAATTTTTAAGGTTCAAAGACGTGATGTAGGTACGAAGTCTGCGGTCAAGGAAGAGTGGCCAAAAGTTTCTACAAATCTCAATTCTCGGGAAAAAGTTCCAGGTTTATTGAACAGTGTCTCAATTTCGGTTGATTGTGACATGTCACACTTTGCAGAGATTATTTTGACACATGTCACACTTCCTGTGGTTCCTTCCGAAGCATGGAGTCTCCCGGTCGGCGACATCGAATCGGCTTTCAGCTGAAGTCAGTATTCATCGAAGCTTCCGTCTGCTTTTCCGGACACATTGCGGGCCATTTTTTAGCAGCATGCTGCTTTGTTGAATAAAAAAAGTTTGCGGCACGCAATTTGCTTGCAGGTTTCTACATCAGGAATAGCAACAGAAGGAGCCGATCATGGATTCACTGCAGCAGTTTCAGCATGCCGCTGAAGAAAATTTGTCGGAAGAGGCCCGTATCGATGCTATGGCCTGGAAAATTTACGACATCATTTATAACAAGGACCCGGCCCCCAGGCGCAGGCTAAGCAAGAAGCCGTCTCCACGCAGCTTCGATGATTCTGAGTCATCCAGAGGCCGGGTCAAAGATCTCTTTGACACGCTGCACCTCGAGGCCTGAGGCGCTTTGGTGCAATTACACAGCTTCGATATAGATCGTTCTGACACCGGTCAGATTGCGGCTTTTTATGCGGGAAACGAGGATGTTCAAGATCCCGTCGGTGTAGAGGGATTTGATGCTTGCCTCTGTAAGATCATACTCAAACGGAATGGTATACTGAAACGAATCCGGAAGCGGAAAAAAACCTTCCCGATGAGGCCTGAAACGCTTTTTGCCTCTGAGGCGCATGACATCGGAATCGATGAGCAATTCAAGCTCTTCCGGCAGGTATCCCGGACATTCGATTTGCACCAGGTGACGGTCCTGCCCTTGGCGTATTCTGATCCGGGGCAGGCTGACGCTCATAGGGGCGGAAAAAACGCTCCGATGGATATCCAGGGTGCTTTGCATAGCTTCACTCCTTCTCTGAAAAAAGTTTGCCATCATCCATCCTATCCTTTTTCATTTTTCATTCTATTCTGCGGAATTTCCAGATTCGAGTCAATACAGTTGGTGCAATATACCCGTTTTCTCACCTGTACAGATCGCTGACCAGCCGATAGGCTCAGAGAAGGCTCTGTATACTTCAGAAATATTTAACGACCACTCAAACAGAGAAAGGAGGAAAAAAATGTCTCTATCGAAGATCGTTGTTACCCTCGGTTTGGCTGCCTGCGGGATGTTCATGCTGTTCGCCGGTCCTGCCGCAGCCGGACAGGAAGGAGCCATGACGGACAAAGCCACCTATATGCCGGTGGTTCTGAAAACAAGCTTCAAGGAAATGATGAAGAAGGACAGCGCTGCCAAGGCAAAGTATGTCAAACGGCAGCAGCAATTATTGGAAAAGCGCTACGATCTGAGCGACAAGCCGTCCGAGGACATGATGTCCGCCGGGCGCAAGGCTATTCAGAGAGGGGTCCGGGTCAAACTGCCCGACGGCCTGAGCTGGAAGGAATTGTCCGGGATGTCGCCTCAGGCGATCAAAGAGCGCGATCTCTTTCCCCTGGGATTCCGGCCGCTGCCGCACTCCAAGCACAGCACGGGCGGGCAGGTCTTCCCGCAGAACCAGATCGATGAAATGCTGGAGCTGGAAGGCCGCGATCTGGAACGCTTCGACACGGAGTTCGACATCCCGACCCACTTTACTCCGGAATTCCCGCCGCCTATCTACCTGACCAGCCGCCCGGATCTGGGAGATGTTTCCCAGGGGAAAGTTCTGTCCATCAAGAACTATTATGATATCTTCCAGGGCATCCTCACCCCGGTCCAGATGGAGGGAATGCGCCTGCTGCTGACCCCTTTCCCCCAGCAGCAGTTCAATCAGACCCACGACCGCAAGGTCAAGGAACCGAGTCTGGGCGTGACCTGTCTGGATTGTCACGTCAATGGTCACACCAATGCGGCCTTTCACCTCAATCCGGATACCCGGCCCCAGGCGGCGCGGCTTCGACTGGATACGGTCAGCTTGCGGGGCTTGTATAATCAGCAGATCCATGGCTCGAAGCGCTCTCTGCGCTCAGTGGAGGACTTCACCGAATTTGAGCAGCGCACGGCCTATTTTGACGGGGATCATGTCACTGCAGCCAAAAAAGGCGTCAATCTTCCGGACAGGGCCAGCCAGGTGGTGATGATGGCCCAGATGCAGAACATGTTCGACTTTCCGCCGGCGCCGAAGCTCGATGCAACCGGCAGGCTTATTGAGGAAAAAGCCACTGAACAGGAGTTGCGGGGGGAGAAAATTTTCTTCGGCAAGGCCCGTTGCGCCCAATGCCATCCGGCCCCGTCCTACACCAACCACGAGATGCAGGATCTCAAGCTGGAACGATTCTACGAACCGGAGATGATCAGCGATCATTACAGCATTCCGGACGGTCCGATCAAGGCCTTCACCCTCAGAGGGATCAAGGATTCGCCGCCCTATCACCATGACGGTCGGCTGTTGACCCTGGATGACACGGTTGAATTTTTCAACCTGGTCCTGGGACTGGATCTGTCCGCACAGGACAAGAAGGATCTCGTCGCCTTCATGCTCTGTCTCTAAAAAATCAGCCCCGGGACCTGGTCCCGGGTCTGATTTTTTATGACACGACAGAGATTTTTGCATGAAACACCGATTTTTTACACTATTCTGTTCATTCTGTTCTTGTGCACTGCGTGCGCGACCTCGCCCACCGGGCGAAGCCAGCTTCAATTCTTCTCGTCGCAGAAGCTGTCCGAAATGAAGCGAATGTCCTACCGTCAATTGAAAAAGGACGAAAAGGTAATCAGAGGCCAGGAGGTGAACAGCTTCGTGAACCGCGTGGTCCGTTCGATCGATTTGGACACGAAATTGCCCATGCCACAGCCGGTTATCCCAATGCCCGGCTGTCCTCTCAGTATGCCACCCAGGCCGGGCTTCAGGCGGTGAATGCCTTTCTTGAAGGACAGGTCGGAGGCAGCACCAGAACTATCATGGCCCTGCTCGGTCTGGGCAGCCAGGTTGGCATCCTGCTGCCCTTCAGCCGTTCCCAGGAGCAGGAGGCGGACATTCTCGGATTGCAGTATATGGCCGGGCCGGTTTCGATCCGGAGCAGAGCATTCAGCTCTGGAAGAACATGTCCAGGGCCGATGGAGAAAAGCCCCCGGAATTTTTGTCCACTCATCCTTCGGACTATTCCCGGATTCAGACCCTGCAGGCCCATATGTCGGAAGCGCTTGAGCTCTACCGCCGGGCCAGACAACAGGACCGAAGACCGCAATGTCGTCCGTGATCTTTTTTGTTCATTTTAACTCGAAAAGGAGAATGTTATGCAAAAAATCATTTCATTTATTTTCGCTGTTTTTCTAGTGGGCAGCCTGTGCTTTGGATTCGTAGGATGCAATACTATGCAGGGAATCGGACAGGATGTCGAGAGCGCCGGTGAAGCTATTGAAGAAGAAGCTTCCGACTAGTGTTTGATTCAAATTAAATTTTGAAATCCAATCTTTTATTAAACCATAACTGAAATCAATAAAAAAGGGATGTATTTATGTCAATCGCACTTCAGCCTTTATTGGCACTCATCGCCGGTATATTAATATTGGTGATGCCGAAGTCCCTGAATTACATCGTTGCAATTTATCTCATCGTGTATGGAATTTTAGGAATGTTTCCGGGGCTGACCTGACTCCATTCGAGAATTCTGCTAGTCAAAGGCGATGTGGATATGTCCGGAAAACGGATTGATCTCATTGTCCTGGTCACGCCCCTGCAAACCGTTGACAGCATTATTGAAGTCATCCCGGTCATCGGGGCCTCAAGCAGATTCATGGACTCAAGACAGGAGGGAGCAGTGTGGCCAATGACAACACGAGCCGTATAATACAGGCAGAAGCACTGATGCAGGCCTTTGCCGAGCGGACCGGGCTGAGCACGCCGGCAGCGCCTGTCCGCTACCTCTGGACCGATGCCTTTGCGCTCGGCAACTTTCTGGGGCTGGCCAGGGAAGGGAATGATGGGTACCTTGAGCTGGCCGGGCGTCTGGTGGATCAGGTCCATGAAATCCTCGGACAGCACCGGGAAGACGACCCCCGCAAAGGCCGGCTCAATTGTCCGCATCAGACTGCAGATGCCGATCATCCCACCAGATGCGGCCTGCGGATCGGAAAACCGCTGCCGGAACGCGGGCCCGAGGAGGCCTTCGACGAACGACTGGAGTGGGAGCGCGACGGACAGTATTTTCATTATCTGATCAAGTGGATGCACGCCCTGGATATGCTGGCCCGGGAAACCAGAAAGCCTGAGTATGCGGCCTGGGCCTGCGATCTGGCGGCAACCGGGGCGGAGGCTTTTGTTTATCGGAACACGAGCGGGCGCCCGAGAATGCACTGGAAGATGAGTATTGATCTGTCCCGTCCCCTGGTCCCGATGATGGGGCAGCACGATCCCCTGGACGGTTTGATCACCACCCTGCAGGTGCAGCACACGGCGTCCGTGATGTCGCAATCCGAAAGCTCTCCGGGCCCTGAATGGGAGCGACTGGACAAGGGAGTGCGCATCTACAGCGAAATGCTGCAGGGGCTTGAGCTGACAACTTCGGATGTCCTGGGCCTGGGCGGCCTGCTCATGGACGCCGTCCGACTGGGACAGCTCATGCTCCAGGGGGCCTCTTCCGCGGAACAGCTCTTGCTCGATGTGCTCAGGGCGGCCCAGGCCGGGCTCGATCACTGTGCAGATACGTTTTCTATGGAGCGGCCCGCCGAGCAACGTCTGGCCTTTCGGGAACTCGGTCTGGTCATCGGCCTGCAAGGGATCAAACGGATAGGCCCGGAGATCTTCCGGAATGATTCGGCTTTTCGTCAATTCTCCGAAATCCGCAAACTCTTCGAGACCCTGGACAGTCACCATTCCAAGGGGGAGGCGATCCTCTCTTTCTGGCTGGAGCCGCAGCATCGCCAGAACTCCACCTGGCGGCAACTCCAAGACATCAATGAGGTCATGCTGGCCACGGCCCTCGCCCCTCAAGGGGTATTGTTCTGGTCATGAACGAAATCGGTCGATTTTTTCTGCTGTTGAGTGAAACCTTGATCCTGACTCAGGATACCTGAAGATCTCTTGAATGAGATCGACAAAGTTGTCCAGGAATCACACTTGGACCGTTCAGCCTATTTACGAGAAGTACTTCAGAAAGGATTTTCTCGGGATAAGGAGGATCGACTCTTCAACAAATATCTTCACAAGGAAATGAGCCAAATGCGGGTGTGTCAGGAATTGAACTGGGAGCCATGACACTTTTTGGCCGAACTCAAATCAAGAAACCTGCACTTGAATGTGGATTTGGAAGATTGGCTCGATACCGCAGATCTCCCATCAAAGAGTGATCAATAGTACTGTGTAACTGTCTAAAATATTTCGAAGCAGCAATCATCTTCCTGGATTTTTAAAAATAAAACCGATATTTTTATGGATTCTCATGAATTATTGAAAAGAACCAAAGATTTTGCGCATAGATGCGTGAAGTTGGCCTTGTCTTTGCCAAGCTCACAATTGGGAAGGCGTATATCCGGACAACTGATACGGTGTTCGACTTCTGTGGCATCGATTTATAGGGCAACATGTCTTGTACAGTCCAGGGCTGGATTTGTGGCAAAGTTGAGCATTGTTATAGAAGAAGCAGACGAGTCACCTTTTGAAATCCAAGGAGTTTCGCAATTACTGGTTTGAGACCGGAACCCCGAGTTTCCTTGTCAAACTGCTGCAGGAGGGCCGATACAGCATTCCGGAAGTGGAAGATCTGACGGTGGGAGAGGAAATCGTGGGCAGTTTTGATGTCGATTCCATTGCTGTGGAGGCCCTTCTTTTCCAGACCGGCTACTTGACTATCAGGGACTTTTCCCAGACCGGCGCTTTTAGCCGGTTTCGTCTGGGTTACCCCAACATGGAGGTCAAGGCCAGTCTGACCAACTCCATTTTGAGCGGACTGTCCCAAGCCCGCCTGGCCAAGACCAGAAATCAGTCGGACCTCCTGGATGCCTTATCCGCCAATGATCTCAACAGACTCAAGGCGATCTTCCAGGCCTTTTTCGCCTCCATTCCCCATGACTGGTACCGCAAGAACCAGTTGGCCGGGTATGAGGGCTACTATGCCTCCATTGTCTACTGTTATTTCGCGGCCCTGGGGCTGGACGTCTCATCCTGAAGAGCCCACGAACAAAGGCAGGATGGATCTGACCCTGCGTTTTGAAGACCGGACCTATCTGATTGAGTTCAAAGTTGTGGAGCTCACGGATCAATCAAGGGCAATCGAACAGATCAAAGCCAGAGGGGGTATGCGGAAAAGTTTCAAGGTCAGGAGATCTATCTCATTGGGGTGGAGGTTTCCAGCGAAGAGCGCAATATTGTGGGGTTTGAGTGGGAGAAGGCGGAAGTGCCTAAAGTTGATAAGTGAACTAAAGTGCCTAAATGAAGAAGTGCCTAAAGTTTGTAAGTGAACTAAAGTGCGTAAAGTTGCCAGAAAAGATTGCAGAAGTGACGGAAGTTGATAAGTGCACGGAGGTGGAAATGAAAAAAGTGAACAGAAGTAGACTGAAGTTGTGGTAAAAAGACTGCGGATTTCGCTCATATCATTCTTTCAACTTTAGTTCACTTATAAATTTTAGCTCACTTTAGGCATTTCTGCAATTTAGTCACTTATAAACTTTAGTTCACTTTAGGCACTTCTGCAATTTAGTCACTTATAAACTTTAGTTCACTTTAGACACTTCTTAACTCCAGGCTCTCTCTTCCACCTTGACCTCAATCACCAATTGTTTACACTAGGCGCATGAATGATTCTCGATTGTCAACCGCAGAAACCGTTTTCCAGGAGTGCTTTTGGGGGGATTACCATCTCTCCGCCAGTGAGATTCTGAGTCGATTGGACCGCAAGGACCCGGGCTTCGAGCGCTTTCTTTTCTCAAAGATCATGAACAACAGCCGGTACCCCTCCCGGCATCTTCGCCGGCTCTTTCCGAGTGAAACCTTGAAACGCTTACTTGAGGAGGAGCTCAAAAGAAATCGCAGCAACAAACGCGTGCGTCTTGTGGCCGCCAACATTCTTGAGCAGTATGATTTGGTCCCGGAGCACAAATGGCGGCTTTAACATATCAAAAGCTCTATGCCCTGCAGGACAAGCTTTTAGCCATCCTTTTCTCGGAAGAGACGAACTTCTATCTCACCGGGGGCACCTGCCTGCACCGCTTCTACTTTGCCAAACGGTACTCTGATGATCTGGATTTATTCACCAGCGAAAATACCCTGTATCGTGAGGATCTCCGTGTCATCATGGACCGGCTCGACTCGGAATCCATTGCCTATCAAGTCATGGCAGATACCCGGGATTTTGCCCGCCTCAGCATCCAGAACGAACTGCGGATCGATCTTGTGAACGACCGGGTCTACCGACACGGAAAATCCGTTCGTACCGAGACAGGCATTGTCCTTGATAACCTGGAAAACATCGCCGCCAACAAGATCTGTGCCATCCTCGGCCGGGATGACCCCAAAGATGTCTTTGATCTGTATACAATGTATGCAGCTGTTTCTATCGATTGGCAAAGCATTATGTCGGCTGCGGCTAGAAAGTGTGCCCTGGAGAGCGAATTTCTTGAGTACAGATTGGCTTCTTTTCCCCTGCATCTTTTCGATTTGTTGACGGTGACCGATCAGGCTTTTCTTGATGAAATAAAAAAACATTACCGGGAGACGGTCAAACATATCCTGTCTTCCGGCTAGCGCGCCTTTCAACTTTAGTCACTTATAAACTTTATTTCATTTTAGGCACTTCTTCACCCAACTTTAGGCACTTCCGCCAACCCCTTCATCTTCGAACCCAGGGTCAAAAGCGTAATTCCCGAAAAAATGAGATCGATGCCCAGAATCAAACCGATCGCCCAGGTCGCGGTTCCCGGCAGTCCGATCAGGACCAGCAGTCCCAGAAGGGCGGAGAGAATGCCGCTGGTCAATAACCATCCCCAGCCGGGCCTGGGTTTCCAGCTCATGGCCAGAGGGATCTTGAAGGCGGCGTACAAAAGGAAAAATATGCCGAGCATGATGGTCAAGGCCACGATCCCTCCCGCCGGATAGACCAGAAAAAGGATGCCGATCAGCAGAAACAGGACCGCCACCAGAACTTCCCAGGTGATGGATCGCCATTTGCGTACCTGGATTGCATGGGCCAGATGGAGAATGCCGGTGATCAACAAGACGATCCCCACCAGGATGTTGATGGTCAGCGTGGCCACATACGGGAGGATGACGGCCAGGATGCCCATGATCAGAACGGCAATGCCGATTCCCTTGAACCATTTGGACATCCCCGGAAAATCGCTGCGTTCCCGATCGGTAAAATACATGACGGCTGACTGATTCTGCATGCGGCTTTCTCCTTTATCGAAAAATTTCAAGAGAAATTTTTCGATAGATTGTGTTGTTCCGAAACAGGTGAAGTCCTTGTCGACTATGGTTCACGGTTCCAGGTTCACAGTTCACTTTTGAAGACGATATTCAGAAGAAAGATTCTAAGTCATTCAAAAATAATTCTTTTTTCTTAACTGTGAACCGTGAACTGTGAACCTGGTGCCTTCAGGCTGCGGCGCTTTTGTACTTGGCATAGAGATCATGGACCCGTTTTTTGAGATCCTTGAGCTTTTTCGAGTCCTGCTCGGAGGCAAAGCTTGGTTCGTGGATCGAGAAAAGGGCATTGGCGAGCTCGTCAATGACGTGCTCGGTGGCGGTGCACCATTCTGAAGTGCAGACCTGAGACATCTCGCCGGCTTCCTTGATGTCCGCCTCGAGTTGATTGAGGGACTGTTCAAGACCGTTCAGATACTCGCGCCAGCCGGTATCCATATGCCCGGCAATGCTCTTGTAGGGTTCCTTGGCATACATCTGATTCATGCGAAAGCTCCTTTATCCGGAAACAGACAGCAGACTGACCGTTTCCGGATTTCTTATTTTGAAAAAATGACGGCATATCATGAGTGGCACCGATGAGGCACCAACTGATTTTCACAGCGAAATACGTTTATCTGAAGGATGCGGCTTCCTGCGAGCTGAGCAGTTCCATGTTCTCACCGCAGCAGACCAGGTCGCCGTCGCCGCCCTGTTTGACTTCAACCACGTTTCCGCATGTGTTGCAACGATAGACTTCATTTACTTTTGGCATTGTGCAGCTCCTTTTATCTGAAAAAATGCAGGCATTTTTTCAGATATGGTTTGGATGGTGAAACAATGTGAAATTTCCCTTTTCCATGCATTCAACTATACGAGTGCAATGGATGAATGAAAAGGGTGAAAAAACGGGTAGACTCCAGGGAGGCTAAGGCAGAAGGACGGTCATGAGCGTTCCGACTTCAGGTGCTGGATGGAAAAGATCCGGGGATGAGGGGGCCTGGGGGTGGAAACCATGGACAGGGCATCGGCGGGACAGGCCTCGACGCACTCCCCGCAAAAGATGCAGGAAAAGGGATCTCGTTGCCAGAGTCCGACATCTTTGTCCACAGACAGGCATCCGCTGGGACAGGTGCGGGCGCAATGTCCACAGAGTTTGCAGGTTTGTATGGAGATTTCCAGATCTCCGCGACAATTGGGAAAAGCCTTGCGGACCTGAGCCGGATAGAGACGGGTCGCACTCGGAGAGATCAGATTCTTCAGGATGTGCTGCAGCAAACCGGGCATTGTGATGCGTCCTTGTTCAGCGTTCGGTACAGGCGATGCAGGGGTCCAGGGAAAAGACCGCCAGAGGGACATCCGCCAGATCCATTCCGGGCAGAAACTCCATCAGTGCCGGAATGTTGGCAAAAGTCGGGGTCCGCACCCGCAGGCGCTCCAGATGCTTTTTCCCCCCGGCTTTGACATAATACATGACCTCCCCCCTGGGTTGTTCGGAGCGGACTATGATTTCTCCTTCCGGTCTTCCCTTGACTTTCTCTTGGATCTCTCCGGGAGGGAGCCAGTCCAGAGCCTGACGGACCAGGTCGATGGATTGCAGCACTTCCTGGAAGCGGACGGCAATGCGCGCCTGGGTATCCCCGGCACTCCGGGTGATCGGTTCGAAGTCCAGTCTGTCATAGGCCGCATATCCGGTCAGGCGGATGTCCTGGGCCATGTCGCTGGCCCGAAGCACTGGTCCCACGGTTCCGAGCTCATAGGCCCGGCTTTGAGAAAGCACCCCTTTGTTTACGGTTCGCGCCTGCATGGCGGAATCGTTCAAAAGAGACTGCTGCAGGGAAGAGAATTCCTTGTGAACGTCCTCAAGCGTATCGCGGACCCGGTAGGCTTGATCCGGATCGATATCCCTTCGAACGCCGCCGATGGTGTTCACTGAAATCACAACCCGGTTGCCGGCGGTGAATTCCAGGATGTCCATTATTTTTTCCCGAACCCGCCAGATCTGCATAAACAAAGCCTCAAAACCCATGGAATCGGCCAGGATGCCCAGCCAGAGAAGGTGGCTGTGCGCCCGATGCAGCTCCGACCAGATGACCCGGAGATATTCGGCCCGAACCGGGACCTCCACCTCCATCAAAGCCTCGATGGCCCGGCAGTAGGTCAGACCGTGAATAGCGCTGCAAATGCCGCAGATCCGCTCGACAACCTGCACCATTTGCCGAAAATCCTTTGAAGCCGTCAGGGCTTCCAGCCCTCGATGCACATACCCTAAACGGGGAACCACCTCCTGGACGATTTCGTCTTCCACCACCAGCTTGAGCTGAAGTGGTTCCAAAAAGGTCGGGTGCTGGGGGCCCATGGGCACGATCGTCGGTGTCATGGCTGTTGGTCCTTGTGTTCGACCTTGGCCGAAGCCCCGGAAAAAAGAGGACGTGTCCGGAGATCATCTTCCAGAAAAAACGTTTTTTGGTAATCCGGGCTCAATCCTGTAAAGTGAATTTTGAACTGATCTCTCAATTCGTTTTCCACCAGAAAGGACGAGGCATAAATGGAGCAGAGGCTCGGAACAGACTCACGAATATTGATGGAGGGCAGCTTGAGATGTTTCATGTTCAGATCCTTGTCAAAATGATACATCATTTCAAGACCTTCGTCTGTAGGAGTGGCGGTTATTCCCAGCATTCGCCACCCGGATTGTTTCAATTGTTCCACAACCTCAAGCAATTGATCCAGAGAGATGCTTTGGATATTGGGTATGGTCATCATGCGCTCCAAGGTGTCAGCTTTGCCTCCAGCAAATCTGACACATATTTCATCCCAGTTTCTCGACCGCCTGCAGCAGGCCGTCGATGATCGTTTCCGGTTTGGGCGGGCAGCCCGGGACATGAACATCCACCTTCACCGCCTGATCCGCGCCGCCCAGGACATTGGAGGCCTCCTTGAATATCCCGCCGGTACAGGCGCAGGCCCCTGCGGCAACCACCAGACGCGGGGAGGTCATGGTCTGGAAGAGATTCTCCAGGGTTCGGTGGTTGCGGCGGTTCACCGTGCCCGTCATCAGCAGCAGATCGGCATGCTTGGGATTGCCTGTATTGACAATACCGAAGCGTTCAAGATCGTATACCGGGGTCAGGCAGGCCAGGACCTCTATGGCGCACCCGTTGCAACCTCCGCCGTTGAAACAGAGAAGCCAGGGCGATTTTGCACGGGACCGATTCACTATACGCGAAAGTGTCATTGTCATACAGCCATCCAGGCCAGATTTGCGCTTACCAGAAGCCATCCGGGAATCCAGATCCGGCGAAGCGTCCAGCGCCAGGTCAAGCGGGGGACAGTATTGTCTACAATCAGTACAAGCAGATACAACACTATCGGTATAAGCACAGTGCCCCAGCCTCCGAAAGGCCGGAACAGCGTAAAGAGCAGCAGCAACAACACAATTTCATACCAATGACCGATTTCAACCACGGCCAGAAAGGGACCGGCGTATTCTGTCAGGATCCCCTGCACCAATTCTTGATGGGCGTGATGCGCGGCGGTAAAATCAAAGGGGCTCTTGTGCAGCTTGATCAAAAATACCAGGAACAGGGCAGCGAATCCCAGGGGAAAATCCAGGAAGATCGATCCTGGAGCGTTTTGGATCAGATCGATATCGAAGCTGCCGGCTGCTTGAGCGATTCCGAGAAAGACCGAGAGCAGCAGGGGTTCATACATCAGGGCCAGGATCAATTCCCGATCGGCGCCGAGGCGGCTGTACGGCGATACCGCGGCAAGGGCTCCGATGATCAGGCAGCTCAGGGCCAGCGTCATGATAAAAAACAAAAGCAGGAGGTCTCCACCCAGGACGAAAAGCAGGAGGGCGGCTGCGTTTGCAAACAGATAGAGCAGGGCGAAAAACGGAGCCCAGATATTGACCCATTGGCATTCTTTCCCGAACAATTTCAAGACATCGTAAAACGGCTGGGTCACCGGTGGTCCGTAACGGCTTTGCAGGCGCGCCGTCAGCTTCCGATCCAAGCCAGCCGCGATGCCGCCGGCCAGGGGGGCAAGGATGAGTGCCGTCAATCCAAGGAGGAGGGAATGATAACTCATAGCCCCCCCCTCACGCTCCAGACCGATCCGGCAAACAGAAGCAGCAGCACACAAACAGCCGCTATATTGATCGTCCAGGATAGAATCCGGCGTTCGAAAAAATCCGAAAAGAAATAGGGTTGCACAGTGGAGGCCTCCACTCGATTGAAAGGGCCTTTATACCCGGCTTCGCCGTACACTTCGGCCTGAGCGCCGCAGACATAGGCGGGTTTGGCCCCTTTGGGCTGCATCCGGCTGCAGATGAGAGCCGCCGCGAGCACGGCGAGACCCAGCCCCACGGCAAGCATCGGGGCCTGGAAAGATTCCAGAGCGGTGAACACCAGGCCTGTCTGGCCGTCCGGGGAGACAAAGGCCAAGGCTGTAAGTACCGGGGCAATCAGTTCGGAAAACACATGGTGAATCAAGGGGGAGGCCGCCAGGAGAGCAAGAGTCGGAGCGGCCAGACTCAGACGGACAGTCCAGGGTTGTGTTTCCAGGGACCATTGCTCTGCGGTATAGGGCCGGCACAGGAGATCCCCGGCCCAGCGCGCATAGAGCAGAAGGTGAAAGGCCATGCCCAGGGTCAGGAAGAAAAGATGCAGGGGATGCGCGGCTGCGGCTTTCAACAGGAGCCATTTTCCGGCAACCACCCCGAAAGGAGGAAGCAGCAGGGCCAATATTCCAATAATCAGGCAAAACGTGGTCAGGGGCATGCGCCTTCCCAAGCCCCGCAGCGCATCCAGATCTCGGATTCCGGTTTTCAATTCAACCGCCCCCACGCACAGAAAGAGCAAGGCCTTGGCCAAGGCGTGAAACACCAGAAGCAGGACAGCGGCTGCTGCAGCATCCGGGCTTCCGAATCCGGCGCAAGCGATGATCAATCCCAGATTGAGGATGGTGGAATAAGCCAATATCCGTTTGCTGTCCTTTTGACTGACGGCGAGGGCCCCCATGCTCAAAAAGCTGAACACCCCCACCAGAGCGATCCCCGTTCCCAGGAGTGTTCCGCTGTAGAGCGGCATCAAGCGAAGGATCAAAAAAGCGCCCGCTTTGACCATGGTACTCGAATGCAGCAGAGCGGATACCGGGGCCGGTGCCACCATGGCGCCGATCAGCCACTTCTGGAAGGGGGCCTGGGCTGCCTTGCTGAAACCGGCCAGGCAGAGGAAGGCCGCCCCCGGCAGCAGCATTCCGCCGGCTGAGGATTGCAGAATACGATCCAGGCTCAGTGATCCGACTTCTCCATAGATCAGTATCAAACCGATCAAAAAAGACGCTCCTCCGAGCATGGTCATCCAGAGCGCCCTCAAGGCGCTGTTCAGGGATTCCTTTGTCCTGTCGTGCGCGATCAGGGCAAAGGAACAGACCGTGGTCAATTCCCAGAAGAAAAAGAGCCAGAGGGCGTCGTTAGCAAAGATCACGCCGTTCATCGCTCCCAAGAAAAGGATCATGAAGAAAAAAAAGGATCGTTCCGGTCCGTTCGTTCTTTGAAGCCGCTGTTCGTGCAGCCTGATATAGGCGGGCGAATAGATGAGAATCACCCCGCCGATACCATTGACCACAAGGGCCATGACCAAACTCAGGGCATCGGCGGCCAGTTTCGGGCCTTCGGACGGCTGGGTCATGATCCCGAATTCCAGGACCGGGAGAAGGATCAGTTGCATGACGATAAACACAACGGAAAGCCGGCTTCCTAGCCGGGCGGCGATGCCCAGAACGATCAGCAGGAGCAGGTAGTCGGCAACATGGATGGCATGATCCCAGAAATGATGGGGGGAAAAGGAGCACGGTCCTTTCAGATAGACGGCCAGAGACAGCAGGATCAGGATAGATCCGGTCAGGACCCCGAGAATCCGCCGAGAATCCCGGCTCCTGGCCGGCAGGCTCAAGCAGGACGCCAACAGGGGCAATACAAGAGTGGTTGCTATCAGTAACGGCATGGTGCCTGTTCCTGTCGGTGTTCTCAGGTGTCTGGCGTGCTGTCCGCCTGCCTGTTCCGTCCTGATTCTCCGGAGAGATTGACGGCAAGAAGCGTGAATACGGGGCCCACGATTTCAAAAACCACGGTTGTTCCGATCACCAGGGGGATGAAGGTGTTTTTCAGATCGGGAAAATGGTTGGCGGCCACCAGAGCCATGCCCAGGGCCACGCCGGCCTGGGGGGTGATGGCCAGGCCCATGTAGTGTTTGATGTGCCTGCCCGCCTTGTCGATGCTGCCCCCGAGATAGGCTCCTGCCACCAGACCGATCATGCGCAGCAGGATATAGATCAGTCCGACAAACCCGATGTCCGGGAGCTTGCTGATATGCAGGCTTGAACCGGCCAGAACGAAAAAGAGGATCATGATGGGCCATTCGAACTCCCGGATGGTATTGAAGGCTTGATGGGTGTGTTTGGCGGTATTGGCGATGACCGCCCCCATGATCATGGCGGCCAGAATAAAGGAGGCGTTGATCAGTTGGGCCAGGCCGCCGCAGATGAAGATGAATCCCAGGGCCTCGGCCTGCATAGGTTCGCCGGCCCGGATATGATCGGTCAGCCAGGCCGCAGGCACCCCCAGGACGATACCGATGAGCAGGGCCCCGCCCAGTTCGAGGCCTCCGTTGGACAGGGCCTCAGACCAGCCACCGTGTCCGCTGATGGCCATGGCCACGGCCAGGAGCAAGGAAAAGACGATGAGCCCCCAGGCGTCATCTATGGCCACGATGCCGAGCAAGGTGTCGGTAAAGCGGCCTTTGGCCCGCAGGCCCTCGACCACACTGGTTACCGCCGCCGGGGCGGAAGCCGGGCCGATTCCGGCCATAACCAGAGCCACTTCGATTGGAGCGCCGAAGAGCATCAATCCGGAGAAGACCAGGGCGGCCACCCCGATGACTTCGAAGACCGAGATGCAAAAAACCTGTTTGCCGTAATCCTTTAAGGAGGCAATCGAGAGCTTGCACCCGAGGATGAAGCCGATCATCAAAAGGGCGATGTTCGAGAAAATCGTGTACCAGTGTTCATAATTCTCAGGCAGGACATCAAAACCGGAAGGCCCCAAGGCCACACCGCAAAGGATGAGCAAGGTGACCCGCGGGATATGCAGCTTCGGGCTCAGGTAATTGGCAATGAGCCCCAGAAGCAGGAGTCCTCCCACGGTCAAGAGAATGATACTCGTTCCGGTTTCCATGCTGATGCTCTATGCCCCGAATTTCTTCTGAATGTGTGCCGGCATACGTTCAGGTCTATTCTCCTCTTTGAACATTAGGCGTCTTTCAGAACAGCCACCCCCGGGAGGGTCTTGGCTTCCATAAAATTCAGAAAGGCGCCGCCGCCGGTGGAGACATGGGTCATTTGATCGGCGACTCCCGCTTGATTCACAGCCGCGACCGAGTCGCCGCCGCCGACAATGGTCACGGCATCCAGACGGGCCAGTATCCGGGCAATCTGGTTGGTGCCTTCGGCAAAATCGGACATCTCAGTCACCCCCAGCGGACCGTTCCAGACAACGGTCTTGGCGGTGTCCAGTTTTTCTGTAAAGCGGCGCACGGTATTCGGACCAATATCCATGATGCGCCATTCCGGAGGGACTTCGCCCACGCTCACGGTTTTTCGCCTGGCCTGGGGATCAAAGGCTTCGGCCACCACGAGGTGGTCCGGAAGCAGCATTTTTTCTCCGGCCTTTTCCAGCAGGCTCCTGGCCTGATCCAGGCTCTCGTCTTCAACCAGGGATTGACCGATTTCAAAGTCCTTGGCTTTCATGAGGGTATTGGCCATGCCGCCCCCGATGAGAATGGAGTCACCCATTTCCAGGAAGCGCTCGATGACCCCGATCTTGTCGGATATCTTGGCCCCGCCGAGGATGACCACAAAAGGCTTCCGGGGGTTGTCCAGAACACGTTTCAAGGCCTCGATCTCCTGCTCCATGAGCAGCCCGGCGACAGCGGGCAGATGATGGGCCACACCTTCTGTGGAGGCATGGGCCCGATGGGCGGCGGCAAAAGCGTCGTTCACATACAGCTCGGCAAGGCCGGCCAGTTTTTGGGCGAAGCCCTGATCATTGGCTTTTTCTTCCGGGTGAAAACGAAGGTTCTCCAGCAGGAGCACTTCTCCCGGCTTAAGGGCCTCCACCGCCTGCTCGACCTCGGGTCCGACGCAGTCGTCCACCTTCTTGACCGGTGTCTTTAACAGTTCAGACAATCTGTCGGCCACCGGGTTGAGCCGGAGGGCTTCGTCCACCTTCCCCTTGGGCCGGCCCAAATGCGAGCAGCACACCACCAGGGCCTTATGTTCCAACAGGTGCTGAAGCGTGGGCAGGGTCATTCGGATACGGGTGTCGTCGCTCACCTTTCCTTGATCCAGCGGAACATTGAAGTCGGCTCGGACCAGGACTTTCATGTGTGTAGGATCGATGTCCCTGATTGATTTTTTCATCACATCCTCCATTTTTTTTTGTAGATATGTATACTGCTCCAACTTACCTTTTTCAGGTTTTTGTCTTTGAAATCAAAGGACAATCAGTCTTTGTTTCAAAAACCAAAATTGGATCAGTATA
>CAZUMF010000068.1:0-17188 GCA_964621385.1 uncultured Desulfohalobiaceae bacterium | reverse complement strand
ATATGCTGTTTCAATTCCTCCCGGCTTGCAGTCAAAGCCCTGGCCCGTTGCTTGGCCCCCTGATCCGTTCGCTTGAGCAGGATATACAAGAAACAGAACAGCCCCAGCACAAGCCCGGCAGCCCCAAGGCCTGAGACACCCATCACCTTGGCAAAGGCGGCCTTCTCCCTGGAAATGTCGCGCATGAGCATCAAATCCCCCACAGTCTCACCGGAAACATCCTTGAGAGGCAGAAGGGCTACCTTCCAGTCAAGGCCTTGGAATACGGCATCAAGGCTGACCATGCCGTGTTCATGATGCATTTCAGGCACGATTTCCGCAAAGTCGTCCGGAAACCCGGACTGGGACTGATAGATAAGGACTTTGGAATCAAAGCGATCCCAGTCGGCCCTGCGGCCGAGCATGGCCATGCCGCTTTCCCATTGAGCGCGGTTGACGGCATCCTTGAATACGGTGACCGCCAGTTCGATATCCTCTCTGCGGTGCAGCTTTGTGAGAACCTCTTCAATTTCCTTGCCCAACTCAACATAGCCCACCAGCCGATTCTCTTTGAATACCGGCCGCACAACCCGCAGGGTAAAGGTCCCTAATGGCCCCAATTCGATACCGGCGGCTGTCCGGCTGTTTTTTTCGGCTTGCCTGGCCGTGAATCGATCAATACGGTCTCCGTGTCGCTCCAGCTTGTGCACCCGAAGCAGATTGATCCTGTCCGGCCGATGAAAATAAAAATGGGTGACGCCGTATTCCTGCTTGAGGCGCTCAAACATCTCCTGCTGGGACACCAGGAGACCCTTGCGATTTCCAGTCTCCAGGTCGGCCTTCAGAGCGGCATCATGAACCAGTGCCTCCAGCGCGGCTCCCAAACCCTGAGCTTGTTCATTCAATATGGTTTTGAAATCAAGATGCACCTCCGCCAGGTCCGAAGCAATGGCCTGCTTGAGGCTGTGATCCTGTTGGTGATAGAGAAGCAGGAAGCAGCCGCCCACCAGGCCGATCACGATGGCCATAAGCGGGAAGAGCAAGCGCCCCAGAATCGGCCTGGGAGTAAAATCCCGGGCCGGAGACGCCGAAGAACGGCCTTGTAGCTGATAATCGGAATCTGGGTTGAGCATAGCAGTAAAGAAATTGGAACCTTTGGGTTGCGGGTGGAGACGGCTTTGAAAGTCATTCCTTTGCAATATTGATACCAAAGACGGATTGTACGGCTGTGCCCGCTTCTGTTGCATTACAGCCAGAAATTCGTCAATATTTTGACAACACAGACTGATCCAATCCCGGCGGCAGTCCGGGCGGCCTGCCGCCGGGATTCCAGACCCTGATCCCGGAGGCGATTGTCTGCATCCAGAGAAAAGAGTTGCCAATCCGGATTGCATAATGCTACAAATCCAACGCGCTCCCTGTCAGTTTTTTGAATGTCAAACTCTCAAATCGTGCGTACACGTTTCACAAGCAACGCAGCATGCCGACGCTTCTCATTGTTGAACCGGACCCGCTGATGGCTGAGTCTGTGGCTGAACACCTGCAGGCCCATGTGAATGTCCTTGCGGAAACGGCCCACTCCCTGGAGGCGGCCCGGGAGAAAATTGACGGCTTTCCCGGAAACTACCTGACCCTCATCTTGAATCTCTCCCTCAGCCCGGAAAACTACGCTCCCTTTCCCAAAATCCCGACCATCGTCATCACCGGCAGAATCCCCACTTCAGCCAAAAAGATCGCCTTTGCCTCCAATGTCCTGGATTATATACCGGATTATAACGGCTACAACCTTGAATACATCACCCAACTGGTCAAACGCGCGCTCTATGCCGATGAATCCAAGATCCTGATAGCCGACGACGAGCGGACCACCCTGAACTTGATGCACAGGCTGCTGGCCAACAAGGGCTATGTGGTGCATAAGGCCGGCCGGGCAACCGAAGTCCTGGACTATGTCCGGACCAATCCGGACATCAGAATGCTTATCATAGACGGCGATATTTGCGAGCAAAAGGATTTCGATCTGATCAGGACCCTTCGCCAGGATTTCAAAAAGAACCAGCTCTCCATTATCGCCCTGTGCGAGCGTTCCAAGGAATTTCAGCGCACCATGCTCCTGCGGAGCGGGGTCAATGACTGTATTGAAAAACCGTTCAGGATTGAAGACTTTCAGGTCCGGGTCATGAACAACCTCCAGCTTGTGGAGGTCCTCAAAGAACTGACCGAGCATTCCAACCGGGATTTTCTGACCCAACTCTACAATCGACGCTATTTTTTTGAAATCGGATCGACCCTGTATGAAAATTATAAAAGAGGCGCCTTGCACCTGACCCTGGCCATGCTGGATATCGACCACCTGAAAACCATCAACGATACCCACGGGCATCTGATCGGGGACAAGGCCATTAAAACAGTGGCCGAGGTGCTGACCACCAATCTGAGGGCCACGGATGTCCTCGCCCGGCTGGGCGGTGAAGAATTCTGCGTTTTGTCCACGGACGTCAAACCGAACGAGGCCAGAAATCTCTTTGAGCGCATCAGAAAGGAGGTTCACAAACAGAGCCTGTCCACGCCCCGGGGATCGATTCGCTTCAGTGTCAGCATCGGTGTGACCACCGGCATCGCCCCTTCTTTTGAAGACATGATCCACGCCGGTGATATGCTGCTCTATGAGGCCAAGCAACAGGGCAGAAACCGCGTTGTCCACCGTTGAATCCGGCCGATATTTTTTTAATACTTTATTTTAACGTTTGTTAAATAATTTATTTTTACTGAAAATAGGGCAAAATGCGCTTTTTTTACTATAAATTTTTATTTATCATTTGCTAAATTTTTATTGACCGTACCAAGTTTTCCGGGATAGACTGCTGCAAGCTTCATACGTGAATTTTGAAAAAGGGAAATTGGAGCAGTCTATGTCCGGGACAGTGACCAAGGAGCAACTGCTGCCATTGCTGCAGGAAAAAGTTGAAGCCCTGTTCCAGGAGGTTGCCTTTGTCCAGCAGGTCGGGTTCTCCCGGGAAACCCGGCGAGGAGAAGGCCCGGATCTGGTGGTGGAGCTTCTGGGCGCAGCATCGCATCAGGTGCTCCTGATCGAGGCCCGGACCAGCGGAGAGCCCAGATTCGCCAGGGAGGCGGTCAATGCCCTGCTTGTGGAAAAACGTCTCTGGCCCGAGGCCCATCCAGTCTTTGCAGCCCCCTATGTTTCACCGGAAGCCGCTGCTGTCTGCCGGGACCATGCCGTCGGCTTTGTGGACCTGGCCGGGAACTGCCGTCTGGCCTTTGACACCCTGTTCATACACCACACAGGACAGGCCAACCCCTACAAGAGCAAGCGCACGCTCAAGACCCTGGGCAAACCGAAATCCAGCCGGATCATCCGGGTGCTCCTGAATCACCCCCGCCGGGAATGGAGGACCCGGGACCTGGCGGAAGCGGCCGGTGTCAGTCAGGGGCTCGTCTCGCAGCTCAAAACGATCCTCAAGGATAAAGAATGGATCGACACAGCCCAAAAAACCATATCCCTGGCCCGTCCCGAGGCCCTTTTGCAGGCCTGGATCCAGTCCGTGTCCCTGCCTGAGGCTGCCGTGCAACGGCTCAGCGCCCCCCTGGACATCATTCAGATTGAAAATCGGATTGTAGAGACCTGTCAGGATCTGCAGATCCCGTATGGATTCACCGGTCTGTCCGGGGCCGTCCATCTGGTTTCAGGCGTTCCCTATCGCCAGGTCCAGGTCTATGTGACCGATCTCTCGGACAGGCTGCTCAGTCAACTGGGATTTGAACAGGGAGGGGCAGAGGCCACTATCGCTCTACTGGAGGCTGAGGATGCAGGGGTTTTGTATGGAAGCCGCAAGGTCATGCCCGCCTCCCGCCTGCAGTATGCCCGGCCGGAAGACAAAACAGTCCAGGCCATTGAAGCGGAGATCCGCACCAGGCTGGCAATTGTCTCGCCGATCCAGATTTATTGCGATCTGAAGTCAAAATTTGCAGGCTGCGATTCAGAAGCGGACCGGCTTTTCCACCAGGTCATTCAGCCCTCATGGTGAGGACTTGGAAGCACTGTCTTTCCGGGGCTCCAGGACAAGCCGCAGCCCGTTGCTCTCCAGGGCCAGATCCGGAGGATAGCGCCCGCGATAGAGGCTCCGGATCTTATGGCGGGGACTCTGCCAGGAGCCGCCTCTCCGGACGCGGAACAAGACATTCTCCCGGCTGACTGTCTGATTGTGCCCATAGGCCTCTGCGTCATACGCATCGCGGCACCATTCCCAGACATTGCCGCTCATATCAAACAGCCCCAGGCCATTGGGCTGTTTTTCTCCCACCGGCTGGGTCGAGCCGCGGCTGTTGGTGCGGTACCAGGCCAGGGCCTCCGGATTGTCACCCCCGGCAAAGGCTTCTTCCCGCCCTCCGCTTCTGGCGGCGTATTCCCACTGCGCCTCGCTTGGCAGGCGGGCCGTCACCGCCTCCTGCTCCGGCATGATTTTCCCGGCAAAGGCCCGGGCCTGTTCCCAGGTCACCTGCTCAACAGGAAAAGCGCCGCCCTTTTGAAATCGGGAGGGATTTTCGCCCATTACGTCCTTCCACACTTTCTGGGTGACCTCAAAACGGCTGATCCAGAATCCGGAAAGACAGACTCGAGGAGCGGGCGATTCATCCGGATCGCAATCAGCCGCCCATGGAGCACAGCCCATTTGAAAACAACCCGCAGGGGCCCAGACAAACTCCATCCCGGTTTCCTGATCGATGATATGTTTTGATTTGATCAACTCGACAAAAAGATCAACGCTTTTCCCGGGTTCGATCACGACAACCCTTCGTTTTTCCCTATAGCCGAAATGCGATATTTTCACTTCATAGACACCTGGAGGCAAGGACAGACCCGGCTTGTATTCGTCATCCACCCCCAGGATATCGACCGCTGCTTTCCGGGGTTCTGGATAGACAAACAGCAAGCCTTGTTTGTGCGTGGCGGCTGAAACATGAGAAACAGCGAACAAACACCAGATCAGCAGCAGCAAGACAAGGTGTCGAACGCTCTGGCCAGCCTCATGGAAAAGGATGCTGCATGAATGGATCATGGATGCTCATGAGGAAAAAAACTCTGGGGGGAGAGGGGTCTTAGCCCGGTATCCGCTTCCATCCAGAACGATCTGAACCGCCCGGTCTGTTTTCGGGGTATAGACGACAGGCGCGAGAAGATTCAGGGTCACTTGCTGATCTTGATGGAAGGTGATTGTGGTCAGAATGAAATAAGGATCGCTCTCTGATATGCCGATCTTCTGAAGCGTCTTGGGACTCAGTTCGGCCTGATAGTCCGGGAAGAACAGGGCCGGATTGATCAGCAGGAAGGCGATATGGGACTCTTCCACACTTTGCAGGCAAAACAGGACCTCATTCTGCTGATTGGGCATCACCACAAAGTCTCGAAGCTGTTCCAACCCGATAAGACCTTCCGGAAAATGCACGACACGCTCCGGATCGTACTGCACTTCGCCAAAACAGGTCTGCAGCGTTTTCATGCCGCCCCCTTTCCTTTTGGAAGCACGGCATTCAGCACATCCAGCTTCTCGATATCCCACTGACTGGCCTCCTTGTTCTCCTGACATATACGTTCGTAGACTTCTTGACGGAATATTTTCTTTTCCTGGGGGGCTCCGATGCCGATCCTGACCTTTCCATCCTTATTCTCCAGAATCGTGAGGGTCACATCCTCGCCAATGACAATCCCTTCCCCGACCTTGCGCGTGAGTACCAGCATCCGCCCTCCCTGGCGCCCGCCT
This sequence comes from uncultured Desulfohalobiaceae bacterium, assembly GCA_964621385.1. Classification (GTDB taxonomy): domain Bacteria; phylum Desulfobacterota; class Desulfovibrionia; order Desulfovibrionales; family Desulfothermaceae; genus JAABTT01. The sequence continues at coordinate 11,429 of CAZUMF010000068.1, read as the reverse complement.
GTCTGTTTTGGCCTTCTGCCTTTACATATAATCGAGAATGGTCAGCTTCGACACTTTCGAAGTGACATTTAAAGCCGCCTTTAAGGTTGTTTCATGCTTGGCCAAATCAGTATAGACCTCAATGACATCGGCATCCTCATACGTAGAAATGGCCTCTTTGATCTCAGTGGAAGCCAGCTCCAAATGCTCTGTCGCCCTGGCGATCTGGGAGGCATTGTTGCCCATGCGGCCACGGAAGCGACGGGCCTGGTTCGCCCCGTCCTGCAAGGCCTGGAGTCCTTCGGCCATGTTTTCCTGATCATCGGTCCGAATGGCGTGCTCAAAATTCTTCAAGGCTGAAAAGAGATCGATTCCAGACGCATCCTTTTCCTGATCATTGTCAGCATCCCCCAAAAAGAGCTCACTCCCGGTCAAGCCGATTTCAATTCGTTCCTCAGGCGCGACCTCCACGGTTTTGCGGTTGGCATCGCCGTGATAGTTCACCGCCCAGGTGGAGGCATCGTCTGCATCGTAGGCTTCAGGATCATAGGCCTGATTTTCGGTAAAGGGGATGATTTCATCCTGATACCCGGCAAAGGTATATTCGCCGTTTTCCTTTGTATTGGCAATCTCCAGCATCTCGTCAAAGATATGGCCGATATCGTCGGCATACACCGCACGGTCCGCCTCGCCGGCTGAACCGTTCATGGCCCGAACGCCGGTTTCCTGGGCCTGGACCATGAGGTTTTCCAGACGTCCCAGATGGGAGTCCAGGATATCCATCCTATCCTGGGCAAAACCCATATGGTTGAGGTACCGACTCGTGGTCTGGCTCTCCACCCGATAATTAAGCAACGGCTTGATAACCGCTGGATCATCCGAGGGTTTATTCATCCGTTTGCCGGTGGCCGCCTGTTCCTGGAGATCATACATCCTATTGGTAATGGTGTTCAGCTCTGAATAAAGCATGCGGTAGGTCATTCCAATCGTGGCTTTCATGGCGCTTACCTCTTCATGCCCAAAACAGTCTGCATGAGTTCATCCACCGTGGTCACCAAACGGGAACAAGCCTCAAATCCGGTTTGATACATGGTCAGGTTGATCATTTCCTGTTCAAGGGAAACCCCGACAATGGATTCAAGCATATTCTCCAGCTGGGTGACGGTATCCTGCGTCCCACCCAGGGCCATCCCGTTTCTTTGGACTTCAACCCCGATATTCGAGGACAACCCTCCGTAAAAGCCGACAAAAGTCTCTTCGTCGTCCACCACGGCCCTCTGACCCAAGGCTGCCATCTCCAAGGCGTTCTGATTGTCGCCGGACTTAGGTTCAAATCCGGCAGCAACCTGCTCGTTGTCCGTGATGGTTACGTGGGTTGCGTCATGTGCCTCCAGGGTATCCCATTTTTCCGGGGCACCGTCACCTTCGCCCGCAAAGGCTGTGTCGCTGTCGCTGAGATTGGCCAGTTCGGCAGCGGTTAAAATCACGTCGGCCCCGCTTTCACCCGGGGTCAGGCTCAAGGAATAGCCTGAAACATCATCACCGAGGATTGAGGCGCTCACCTCGGCCTCCGAGGCATTGATAGCGTCCCGGATGCCCCGGAGCGAGTTCTCCCCTGGACCAATGGTGATACTCGTGGTCACAGGGGCTACCGGACCGGCAGCGTCGTTGTCCACTGCGAGGTTGAAGGTTCCCTTCCCGAAACGCAGGGCCTCGGGATCGCTGAAGGTGTCCGTATTCTGGAAGCTGCCGTCCGCCTGTTCTATAAAGTCGGCTGTGAATTCCGCGTCTGTTTCTTCGGTTGCGAGCAGGCTATCATCAATGCTGATGGTTTCTCCCGCGGTTTTTGAAGTCAGGTCCAGATGATAGTCCGCGCCGTCGAACACCACTGAAGCCAGGGCCCCGGTATCAGCAGCATTGATGGCGTCCCGGATCCCGTTCAGGGAATTGCTCCCGTCTTCAATAGGCACCTGCGCGCTCTCGCCTCCGACTGTGATCTCGATACTGCCGGTATTGAAGGCCAGATCTTCGGGGTCGTCAAACCCGGTCTCGCTCCGGACCGAAGCCGAGCGCGTAAAAAACGAGCGTCCGGTCTGCCCGTCAAGACCGAACCCGGACTCATGCTGGATATTGACCGCATTGACGATGTTGTATTCCAGCTTGTCCAGGCCCGACTCCATCTCAGGTATGACCGCATCCCGCACATCCAACAGGCCTTTCAACTCGCCACCGAGGTCAGCCCGCCCGATATCCTGTGTTGATTGGCTGATACTGATCGACAACTGGAGGTCGCTTTCCACATATTCGCCTTCAAGGGGATAGGCGTTCAAGCCATGGACCAGGGGGACGCCGCTGCCGGGCAGCTGCAGGGCAATGCCGCTTGTTCCGGTCTGAAAGGTCTTGCAGCCCACAAGTCCGGACAGCTCTTTGACCAGAAGATCCCGCCGGTCCCGGTCGGATGTGGCCACAATGCCACTCACTTCCCGATTCTGAATGCTTTTGTTGAGTTCAGCCACCTCTTCCAGTTTCTGATTGATATCCACAAGTTTTGAATTCAGAGAATCATTGATGTTACGTTTGACCCGAACAAGGTCACTTTTCATGCCCTCAAAACTCGATAACATATTTTCAGCACGGTACAGCACTTTATCCCGCTCGATATCCCCGTCCGGGTTGGCGCTCAAATCCTGCCAGGCCCCGAAAAAGGAGTCGATATCATTGGCCAAAGCAGTTTCGCCTATGCCGAATATCCGCTGCACTTCGGACAGGGGACCGCTCTTGGCGCTCTCTTCGCCTAAGAGAACGCTTTTGTCCTTTAATTGATTCGTCAAAAAGGCATCATGCTCGCGTTTCACATCGAGGACATCCACACCCTGACCGATCATGTGGCCGTTGACCTTCAGTGCGGGCGCAGGCGTCAAATCCAGAAGCTGCCGGGAGTAGCCTGGCGTATTGACATTGGCAATGTTGTTCCCGGTCACTTCGATGGCTTTCTGCCGGGAAAAAAGGCCGGTCAATCCTGAATTCATTGCTCCGGATAAAGGCACGCTAGATCCTCCCCGACAAGAGAGTTCCCTGATTTTCACCTCTGTGAATCAGGCCGCTGCCGCCATAATATTCAGGACGCACCTGGTCCCCGATATAGCTCATGGAGTCCCGGACCCAGTTCAAGGCCGCCCAGAAAAAATAGGCATTGCGCAGATTGTCATCGTAGACATCCTTAGCAAGCGCCTGCTCTTCAGGGCTGAGTTCAGGCAGAGCCTCGGTGCGGGACATGATCTGTTCAAGAATTTTCTCTTTTTCTTGAGTCAAATCCAGCATGGAGTCCACCTCAAATGATTTGGCGGCCGCTCGTTCCTGCAGTATAATCTCATGCAGTTTTTTCAAGGTATGCGCCAAGCTGAACTCGGACATCAGCTGTCTCCTTTTCCGAAATATTTCAAAAGGCTGGCTGCTACTTTCAAAGAATCCGGACGGTACTCTCCATTGGCGATCTGCTCTTTCACGGCTTGAACCCTGGCCTGGCGGACCGGATCAGAGGTGACATCACCGCTCTGGCCCTGAATCTGTTGCAGGGTGGAGGAAAAATCGACTTTATCCCCGTCCTGCGCTTTGCCGGTTTCCTGGGTGGAACGCGAAGCCTGCTTTTTGAGGAGGCCTGTAAGCTCCTTGATTTCCGAACCTGGATAGACCTTCATAACCACGTCCTTGTGCTAAGTCTTGTGCCAAATGACTCTGTATCCCTATTTCTATTTATCGACCGACTCTACACAAACTTTAGGCCGATGGTCAACCAGGGTCTTCTTGTTGTTCCTCCCCATGCTCAACCGCCCCCTGGAGCTGACGGTAGAGGCCCTGGGCCAGGCCGAGTCCCCCTCTGCGGGCCATCTCCCCGGCCACCTCCATATCCATCATTTCCTGAAACAGATCCCTGCCTGGACTCTCCTTCAACCATCCTTCTTCAGGAATGGTCCGGCGCATCTCCTGGAACAGGGAATTGATAAAGATCGCTTCAAAATCCTGACACAGCTGCTTGAGACCTGCCTGCTGCTTCTCACCTGACTTCCCGGCTTCGCCGTCCATGACCTGCGGACGCACCGCCTGCGGATCAAAAGCCATTTTCATAAAAGGTACCCTTGTCTTTAGACTTTTTTTGCTGAAAAAATCATAATAAAAAGATTTCGCCTGGAAAAATCTTTTTAGAGGACCACCAGTTCCGCCTGCATGGCTCCGGCGGCCTTGATGGCCTGAAAGATCGTGATCACGTCTCTGGGCGTCACACCGATAGCGTTCAAGGCGCTGGCCACATCCCCGACGCTCACCCCCTCCTCCATAACCATAAAGCGGGCGTCCTCCTCTTCCAGCTCAAGCTCGGTGTCCGGAACCGTCACCGTCTGGCCGCCCTGGCTGAAGGGTTCGGGCTGGGAGACCTTGGGGGATTCTTTCACGGTCAGCTTGATGTTGCCATGGGCCACCGCGACCCTGGAGAGACGGACGTCCTGGCCCATGACAATGGTCCCGGTCCGTTCGTTGACCACGATTTTGGCCTTGCTGTCCGGCTGGACCTCCAAATTTTCCAGACTGGACAGAAACTGCACCGGCCGTGAGGCATAGGATTGCGGCAATCTGACCTCGAGATTCTTGCTGTCCAATGCTGTGGCAATTTGGCTCTGAAAACTGCTGTTCACTACCTTGGCCATTCGAGAGATGGTCGTGAAGTCGGCTTCCCGGAGATGGTATACATAGCGCCCTTCCCGAGGCAGCGCAAAACCCACTTCCCGCTCGACAATACCCCCGTCCGGGATTCGGCCGACTGTAGGATGATTTTTCTCCACGGATCCACCGGCTCCTTTTAGGGAAACCCCGCCGATAATCACCGGTCCCTGGGCCACGGCGTAAATGTTGTCGTCCGGTCCCAGCAGAGGGGTGCGCAAGAGCGTGCCCCCGGACAAACTTTCAGCATCGCCCAGCGAGGAGATCAGAACGTCGATTTCAGTTCCGGCTTTGGCAAAAGGCGGCAAATCAGCGGTGACCATCACCGCTGCCACATTGTCCACCCTCACCGCCTCCCGGTCCAGGTTCACCCCGAGATGCTCCATCATATTGGCCACGGTCTGCATGGTGATGCCGTTGTTGGTGCTGTCTCCGGTGTCATTCAGGCCGACCACCAGGCCATAGCCGATGAGCTGGTTGTTCCGGACCCCCTGCAATTCAGTCAGGTCTTTGATTCGGGCCCCCAGGGCCCCGCTACCCGAGCAGCAGAAACCGACAATCAGCAGTATACCCAGTATCTTTTTCATAGGTCCCTCTCAAGGTGATTCCCCTGCAACCTTAAAGCTGGCTCCGCCCGCAACCCACAGTTCCAGGTTTACATCGAAATTGGAAATTCGAAATTAGAACTTGGCAAGAAAAGAATGCAGAAAAGCAGAGTGTTCTATTACGCCTCATCAAATTTCCAATTTCAAATTTCCAATTTCTTTGCCAAGGACTTCAACTGAGTCGGAGCAACACATTGTCTTGTTTTCTATGACAGAGTTTAACCGGTAAACCTAAAAAGGCCAAATGGTGTCCATGAGCCGAATGCCCCAGCCCGGTTTCTGCTTGTCCGTGAGCACCCCTTTGCCCAGATATTCGATCTTGGCATCCAGCACATATTTGGAATCGATCATGTTCGAGGCGGTGATGTCTTCAGAGCGGACAATACCCGACAGGCGAATCACCTGATCTTCATGATTGACCCGCACGGTTTTGCTGCCCTGAATCCGGAGATTGCCGCCGGCTAGCACTTCGACGACCTGCGTGGTCAGGGTCGCTGAAAGTTTTTCATCCCTGGAGGTGCTTCCGGCCCCTTGAAACTCGTTCGAACTGCTGGCGCTGAGCAGCTTTGAAGCATCGACATTGGGATTTTTGCTGATCAGGCTCTTTTCCAAGCCAAACAGGTTCGGAACCCCCAGAGAGGCTGAAGAGGAGCGATCTGTCGAGGTCGACGCCTCTTTCTCTGCACTGGCCTGTTCATAAATGGCCACAGTGAGGATATCGCCGACCTGGGTGGCCTTCTTGGCCGTAAACAGAGAGCCCGAATTGGCCTGCCAGAGAGAGCCGGACCGATTGGCAGCATCTTGCGAGACCGGCGAACCGGCTGTTGATGTCTCGATCGGAATTGTCGTGCTTTCGGCCTGCGGCTGTGTTTCCTGTTTTGCCGCACACCCCCCCACAACCAACACACTCATCACCAGAAAGACACACAGTGGGTAGTTCATATTAAAACTCGACTTTGGTTACACCCGGTCCAATGACCGTACAGGGCACTTCCTGCTGGGAGCGCATGTTCCGAACCAGGATCTGATCGCCAATTCTGCCGTCACTTACTGCAACGCCCTTGGCCCGAATCCGGAGGACGCCCTTTTCCAGAAGCATGGTCACAAGCTGCCTGCGCTTGATGACCACCGGTCTTTCAAGATCATGGCTGCGCAGCACTGTATTCATGGGCACCGTCCGCTTCAAGCGCTTTCCCAGGGCGCTGTCGACATCCAGGCAGGGATCCTGGAGCTCTGCCATGTTGCGCTTTTTGAGCAGCAGATGGTCTCGTTCGAGCACCGTGCCGCGACGCAATTTCTGTGCCGTGACAATGACCGGCGCAGAGGCGGTGACCCGGCCGGCCAGCGTGAGCGTTTCCTTGATCTGGCCGTTCACCCGAAAGCGTACGGAAACCTGTCGGCTTTCCAGGATGTCTGGATCAGAAAAGACAATCTCCCTGCTGAGTTTGCCCTGGGGCAGGCTCATGGGTTTGGGAGCGGTGCGCAGTTCAAACCGAATCTGCTCGGCATCAAGATGTCCAACAGCGTCTTGAAGGGCGGCATCGATCCATTCCTGAATAGTTTCAGGCTCAATAAGCCGGCTTCCCGCCCGCCGAATGCAGATTGTTGCTGCTCCGCTCCAGGCAATGTTCTCGGTTCCTGCCAAGCCTTCGCAAATGTATGCCTTGAGGGTTTGACGCTGGTAACAGCGCTTTTCCCCGGCTCCGGGAGACGGGAAAAGCACAATGTCCTCCAATGCGGCTGTGGTGGGACCGCCCTGAACCTCGGCCACATCTCCCAGGGTGAGCATTGGACCCTCGACAAGCGCCTCCTGCTGAAAATGCACCTCCAGGCCCAGTCCAAGGCCGGGCCAGAGCAGCAGCATGATCCCGAAACAAACGATTCGTTGTATCATGTTACACCAGTTGATTGATCTGCTGGAGAATCTCATCCGAAGCTTTCACCGCCTTGGAATTGACTTCATAGGCCCGCTGTCCGGCGATAAGATCGATCATCTCCTGCATGATACTCACATTGGAGCCTTCCAGAAATCCCTGGGCGAGCCCACCCAGGCCATTGGAATCCGGGGCCCCGAGCATCGGGGCCCCGGATGCATTCGATTCCTGCAGGAGATTCCCACCCAGGCTTTTCAAGCCTGAAGGATTGCCGAACCTGGCGAGTTCAATATTCCCGATTTCCGTCCCCACCGATTCATTATCCATATAGGCCATGACCGTTCCGCCCTTGCCAATGGCCAGCTTTGTTGTATTTTCAGGGATCACGATCTCGGGAATCAATGGGTTGCCGTCGGCCGTGACAACGCGTCCCTGGCTGTCTTTTTTCAGACTTCCATCCCGGGTGTAAGCCGTTTCCCCGGAAGGCAGAAGGACTTGAAAAAAACCGTCCCCCTCGATAGCCAGATCAAGTTCGCTCCCGGTTTGTTCAAGATCCCCCATGGTATACACTTTCTCCACAGCTGCGGTTCTGGTGCCAAGACCGATCTGGATCCCGGTGGGCACTTCCGTGTCCTCAGAAGCCGTGCTACCCACCGCCCGGGCATTGGCGTAGAGCAGATCCTGAAAATTGGCCCGGCTTTTTTTAAAGCCTGTCGTGTTGACGTTTGCCAAATTATTGGCAATGACATTGATATTCGTTTCCTGGGCCTCCATTCCGGTGGCTGCTGAAAATAATGCAGTAATCATAGTCCCCTCATCAGTGTTTACATCGGACATCTAATAAGCCAATGCGATTTCCCGGCACTCAGCCTGATCAACTGATTTGACCGATCTGTCTGGCTTTCTCTCCCATCTCGCTGTACGCTTTCATGGTTTTCAAAAAGGCTGCATAGGCCCTTTTGATTTCAATAACCTTGGTGGTCAAAAGCATGGTATTGACATTGGACTGCTCCAGGCAACCCTGGACGATTTCCCCGGAGGCGGCCATTTCTGTGGCCCCTTCTCGTATCTCCCACAACCCGTTTCCCTTTTCCTGAAAATCATTCAGGCTCTCGGCGGTATACAAATCAAGCTGCCCGATCTGCACCCCGTCGGCCATGACCTGACCCAGATAATTGATGTCGACATGTTGATGGGGCAATGAAACAGGTCCTTCAGCACTGAGCACCTGCAGTTCTCCCACAGCCGTGACCAGATTGCCCTGTTGGTCAAGCTTGAAATTCCCCTGCCGGGTGTACTGGAACCCGTTTTCACCCGCTACCTTGAAAAAACCCGGACCATTGATGGCCATGTCAAGGGCGCGTCCTGTCCTCTGGACATCGCCCTGGGAAAAATCGACAAACCGTCCGGAGGTCTTGGTAAAATTCGTTCCTTTCGCCTCGGTATTCTGAACAAAATCCGAAAGCAGGGATTGAAATGAAACCCGGCTGGCCTTAAATCCGGTATTGCCTACATTCGCAAGATTGTTCACGGCGATCTCCAGCTCCTGCATCTTGGCAACCGACCCGGAGAGCGCGCTATACACTCCTGAACTCATACACCTGCTCCAATTTCTGACTGTTCATGCCCTGTCTGCCTCATATCTCTTGTATCGGTTCTATTTTGGCATTGCTTTAATCCGGGATCCGAGACTTGGACTCCTGAGCCCCCCTGACCAGGGACAGCATCTGCTCGGCTTCCTGCGGGGAGACATCCAGGATCTCCGCTATTTCCTGGGAGCCAAGACCAGAGCGTTCCAAACTGGCAACATGACGATATTTTCCCGGCACCTGTTTTTCCTGGGCACTGAGCTTTTCCAGTCGTGATTTCAATTCCTTTTTGTCAAAAGAGGTTTTGGAGGAAAGCGTCGCCGACTGAGCGTTCCCAGCCGGCAAGGATTCGATCCTGCGCCTCAAATCGCCAATCTCCTGCCATAACTCGTTTTGAAGGCTTCTGCTCTTGAAATAGAGCAGGAGGCACAAACCGCTCAGGAAGGCGGAACAGCATGAAAACAGCCCCAGAACAAAGATCATCCCGGTCTGATTGAGCTGTGCAAAAAAATCATCCATCAGAGATCCGACATCGCCGCTTTGAGTTTCAACAAGGCCTGGCTGTGCAGCTGGGAAATCCTGCCCTCGGATAAATCCAGGATATCCGCGATTTCTTTCTGGGTGAATTCTTCGTAATAAAACAGCGTCAATACGAGCCGCTCTTTTTCTGAGAGAGTATCCAGCTGTGCAGCCAACTCCTGGGTCAATTCCTGTGTGCTGAGCTCTTCTTCAGGGCTTTTCCCGGCCTCGTCCTGCAGCTGATCCATAAAAGTTTCACCGTCTTGCGTGTTATTCAAGGTCTCGTAGAGACTGACAAAGCCAAGATGCCCGATCTCGTTCAGGAGTTTTTGATAGTCCCCGATACTCATGCCCAGGGCCTCGGCCAGTTCCTCCTCTGTCGGATCCCGGCCCGTTTCCTGCTCCAGGCGTTTTATTGTCTTGAGCAGCCGGCTTTGCTTTTCGCGCATGGATCTGGAAAACCAATCCATTTTTCGAACCTCATCCAGTACCGCCCCCCGAATCCGGGATTCGGCAAAGGTCTTGAACAAAATGCCTTTGCCGGGATCAAATCGGCCGGCAGCTTCCATGAGTCCATACATGGCCGCACTCTTCAATTCCTCCAACGAAATGTACGCGGGGATCTGAGGACGCATCCGCTGGACGATATAGTCCACAAAATTCAGGTGGGCTTTGATCAATCCATCCCGTTCATCATACGCGGTCGATTGATACATCATCGATGTCTCCCTTAACGGGCCTCGTTCACAGACAGCAAGCGTCTCCAGAAGAACTGCTGCGACCCTTTTGGCACCTGTTTTTCCGATTTCATTTCTAAATTGTCGACCAGCTCAACAAATGCCTGACTGGACTTCGCCTTTGGAAACATCTCCACCAATGCCTTTTGTTTCCGGACCGACTCGGTGAATCGTTTATCCACAGGGATAGAACCCAAAAAATCAATGGAAATGTCAATGAAGCGGCTGCTGACGAGGGTCAACTTATGGTAGACATCCAGGGCCTCATTTTCTGAGGTCACGGAATTGACGATCAGCCGGAAATATTTCTCATGAAAACGTGTGGACAGGAGCTTCATCAAGGCATAGGCGTCGGATATCGCTGTAGGCTCCGGGGAGGTGACCACGAGTATGTCCTGGGCGGCAACATTGAAATAGGTCACGTTCTCGGAAATGCCGGCCTCCGTGTCGATCAGGACCACATCAAAGCGGCCGTGCAACAGATCCAGGGCCTCCATGAGACCGGCCTTCTGGCCGGCATCCAGATGGGTGTATTTCTGGACCCCGGAACCGGCCGGCAGGACCATGATGCCGTCTGCCGCGGAAACCAGAATCTCTTCCAACTGTCTCTCGCCGGAAAAAAAGTGATTCAAATTGTATTTCGGGCTCAGACCGAAATAGAGATCAATATTGGCCAGTCCAAGATCCGCATCAATGACCAGAACGCGATAGCCCTGCCCGGCCATGACCAGAGCCAGATTGGCGACACATACGGTTTTGCCCACACCACCTTTTCCGCTGGTCACGGAGATGACCCGGGCAGCTTTCAAGGACTTGCCCCTGGAAGCCCCGTCTGTTTCACGTCCGCGGCTCATTGAACGGAGTGTTCCGGCCTGATCCTGTTCCCCACGATATTCCATTCCTCAGTCCCCTCTTTTTTTTTCAGGGTCATAGCCGCCAGCTGACCAGGTTCCGGCAGGAGCAGATCTTCTGGTACCTTTTGTCCATTGCTCAAAAACGATACCGGATATCCGGTTGCAACCGGAAGATTCAAAACAGCGCCAAGATCCTGACTTTCGTCCAGCTTGGTAAACACCAGCCCCTTCAACTGCAGGCGGCCGAATGTGTTGATCACCATTTGCAAATCACGCTCCCGGGTCGTGGCCGCGAGCACGAGGTGGTTGTCGATGTTCAAGGCGGGATCAAGAAAACCAGCCAATTCTTCCTGGCTCAATTCATCGCTCGGGCTTCTCCCGGCTGTATCCAAGAGGATGAGATCCTTGTCCTCATGGCGCGCCAAAATCGCCTTCAGCTCCTCTGGGCTCCTGGCGGGTTCTACAGGCACATTCATGATCTGCCCGTATATTTTGAGTTGCTCCACCGCAGCAATCCGATAGTTGTCAATGGTCACCAGGGCCACGCTTTTCCCGAGTT
>CAZUMF010000067.1:0-17369 GCA_964621385.1 uncultured Desulfohalobiaceae bacterium | reverse complement strand
TGGGATTCCTCGGCGATGGGCAGAACAGAGTCCGGCAGTGTTTACATCGTTTCCGTGCCTCCATTCGTTCTGCCAAGGAGGCTTTGCCAACGCAATCTCATAAAAGTTCAGCTGAAGTTTCTTATGAGCGTCGCCTCTGGCCGCAGAGGTCCAGTTTGATCGTAAAAAAAACTATTGTTCCACCTTATTTCTTCACTTCCGCCTTCCCCCTTCCGCGTTCCGATCTCCGACATCCGACCTCCGACACTTGCCACGGCGACTTATCACGGCGAAGCCTCTGAGCGAAGACGGAAGCTTCTGTGCGAAGCCGGGTCCGACCTCTCTCCTATCCGCACTTGGTATACCCGCAGGCTTGGCAAAGAAAGCAGCCTTCCTGAAAATAGAGGACTTCCCCGCATTCAGGACAGTTGGGTCTGGAGAGGCTCCCCGAGTCCGGGGTGGGCTTGTTTTCACTAAGATAGCGATTTTCCAGAACCCAGGCCACAGCATCCGGAATGGACAATAACAGCCCTTTTTTCTGAAAAACCGGATGTTCCCCCCCGATTCCCTTGAGTTGATGCACCACTTCCCGGACGTTGATCCCGGAGCGGAGAATCAGGGACACCAGCCGGCCGATGGCTTCGCTCTTGGCCGTGATGGAGCGGCCGGAACGGCCGATGGTGGCGAAGACTTCAAAGGGCTGTCCATCCACTTCATTCACCGTGAGATAGAGATCCCCGAGCCCGGTCTTGACCTTTTGGGTAAAGCCGTAGACCACTTCGGGCCGTTCCTTGGTCGTCACTGCAGCTTTTCCCTGGGCAAGGCTCTCCTGTGTCCGGCCGCTGCTCAGGACCTGCTCGCTCTTACTCCCGTCGCGGTAGACCGTGACCCCCTTGCAGCCGAATTCATAGGCGTTCCAGTAAATCCGGTAGATATCTTCCTGCAGGGCCGAATGCGGGAGATTCACGGTCTTGGAAACAGCATTGTCCGTGTATTTCTGAAAAGCGGCCTGCATCTTCAAATGAAATTCAGGATCGATATCCATGGCCGTCACAAAAACCCGTCTGATGGATTCCGGGAGATGCTCCATTGTCTGGATGCTGCCCACCTGGGCCACTTCCTGCATGAGTCCCTGGGAATGACACTGGGCCTTTTTCAGGGCCTGCTCAAAGATGGAATTCACTTCAAGCAGATTTTCACCGTCCATGACCTGGCGGACAAAACTCAAGGCATACAACGGTTCGATCCCTGAGGAACAGCCGGCGATGATGGACAGGGTCCCGGTGGGGGCGATGGTCGTCGTGGTGGCGTTGCGGTACGGTCCGAGATTTTTCTGGGCATAGACCGATCGTTCATAAGCCGGAAAGGGGCCTCTCTCCTGGGCTAGGAGCTTGGAGGCGGACCAGCACTCCTGCTGAAAAAAATCCATGAGCTTTTCGGCAAGGTGCAATCCTTGCCGGCTGTTGTACGGGATCTCCAGCTGATACAACAGATCGGCCCAGCCCATGATGCCCAGGCCGACTTTTCTGTTGTGCTGCACGGCGGTCTGAATCTGCTCCAGCGGATACTTGGAGGCGTCGATGACATTGTCCAGAAAGCGCATGGACAGGTGAATGCATTCTTTGAATTCCTCCCAGTCAATGCCGTCCTCTGTTCCGGGGGCGAAAAACTTGGACACATTGATCGAGCCCAGATTACAGGCCTCAAACGGAAGCAGGGGCTGCTCCCCGCAATTGTGGACCACAAGTCCATTGGCATCAAACGCGTTCACCCCAGGCACCTGAACATCAAAAACCTCTTCCCGGCCATCGGAGGTCAAGCCTTCAAACGTACAAACAAACCGTTCCCGGTTCACGGTGCGTTGATAAGCAGACAAGAGGGTTTCAAGTTTCCCCTGCTTGACCGGATCAGCAAATCCGATTTCCTCTGCAAATCGGGTGAGATTGTCCTTGCTGATCACCAATTCATGCTGCGCCAGGGTCGTATAGGTCCGGCTGCCCCCGCGGCCATCAGGGAGGGACCTTAATTGCTCCGGCCGCCTGAAGGAATACATCCTGCTCACAATGCCGAGCCTCAGCAACATCCGCTGAATGGCCGGCAAATTGTCATACTGGCTTTGGGCGAGGCGGACACTGACGCCTTTCGCCTGTGATCCCTGGACCGATGCGTCGGCATCAAAAAATCCCCGCAGAAAACCTCGATAAAAATCAGAAGACTGCTGTTCAATTGTTTCCGTGACAACCTTGTACCCTGGACGCAATCCGCACGCTTCGGCCAATTTCTTCAAACTGCCGAGGGAGAGGCGGTATTCATTACGCTCGGGGATAAACTGCCACCCCTGAAAATCGCTGCGATGGGTCAGTTTTTTGGCCGCTTGCAAGGCCTCCTGCATGATGCCGCACTCAGCCTTCACGCAATCGTCTCGTCCATTGACTTCCAGGCCTGAAACCCAATAGGAGAGCACGGCCTTGTCCTGTTTCAGGGTACCGTCACCAATCAACAAGCCCAAAAGATAGCCTTCTTCTCGCCCGTATGCTCCGGGCCAACCGCTCCAACCCCGATGATCCTGCAGCATGATCTCATCACCAGGGTGCAGTTCACCGGCAGGCACCCATTCCTGACGAATCGTCTTTCTGGTTCGACTCACAACTCTGCGAACCGGATGGTCACTGGTGAGTCTGAGTTGGAAACCTTCTCTGGTATGCAAGGTGTACACAGCTTGATGCCCAGTGGAGAAAAAGCCGGGGTCTGTACTGGAATACCCGCGCCCATTGATCAGAAGCGAACAGGGTTGACCTGTAAGTTCTTTGGCTTTTCGCGGACCCTGCTCAGTCAAGACAAAGGTCTCCCCGGAAACACACGGATTCGTGCTTTCGATTGCCCCCTGCTCCGGGGTGGGGTTGTCCGCATTCATCCTGTCGATGAACACAATGCCGGGGTCGCCGCTTTCCCAGGCTTTTTGCACCAGCAGCTGAAAGACATCCCTGGCCCGGAGGCGTCCGACAGGCTGATCACTCTTGGGATCGATGAGCGCATACTCATCATCGTTTTCCACCGCCTGCATGAAGGTTTCCGTCAAGGCCACGGAAAGGTTGAAATTGTTGAGCTGCCCCTCCCGTTCCTTGGCCCGGATGAAATCCATGATATCGGGATGATCCACGCGAAGGACACCCATGTTCGCTCCGCGTCGGGTTCCCCCCTGCTTGACCTGCTCAGTCGCGGTGTTGAAAATTTTGATAAAGGAAATCGGTCCGGAAGCCACCCCACCTGTGGAGCCCACCCGGCTGTCCTTGGCTCTGAGCCTGGAGAAGGAAAATCCGGTGCCCCCTCCGGACTTGTGGATCAGGGCCGCATGCTTGACCGCATCAAAGATCTCCTCCATGGAGTCACCCACCGACAGCACAAAGCAGGCGGCAAGCTGACCAAGATCGGTGCCGGCATTCATCAAGGTCGGGGAATTGGGCAGGAACTGAAACGAAGTCATCAATTGGAAAAACGCGTTTTCAAGTTCCTGCACGCTGTATGGAGAGGCGGAATATTTCTGCTCCTCCCGGGCAATCGCGGCGGCTATGCGCTGAAACATCGTTTCCGGCGTTTCAACAACCTCCCCGTTCTCATTCTTTCGCTGATACCGTTTTTGCAGGACAATGCGGGCGTTGGAGCTGAGTTCCAGCTCTGGTGCAGTGGTGTGCTTGACTCCGGCGCTCATTCAACTGGCTCCTTGATCAGATGTGTGGTGCAGAACATGATGAATCGCTTGGATCAACCCTTGGGTATCGATGGGTTTGGCAATAAAATATCGCCCCCCGATCCGGGATAAATTTTGATTTCCAGTCTCGTCCCTGGTGACAATGGCGGTGAGAAAAATGACAGGAGTGTCCTTGAGCTCGGAATCCCGGGCCAGTTCCAGGGCGACTTCATCACCGGACATGTCCGGCATGACCATGTCCAGCAAAATCAGGTCGGGCCGGATCCGTTTGGCCGACTCCAGACCTTCCGAACCGTTGTTCACCGTTAGGACCTTAAACTGTCCGCCGGCCTCAAGGTTTCCCTTGACAAAAAAACAAAAGTCCTCTTCATCGTCGATAAGCAAAATCCGGATCAGCTTGTCCATCACGCATTCCCTTTCCGGTTCATCCGGCGTCATACGAGTTCTCACGCATCGGCCTGTTGTAAAAACACACTGAAGGTCGAACCATACCCCGCTTTGCTTTTGACTTCAATCCTCCCGCCATGCCGCTCGATGATCATGGATGCAATGGATAAGCCCAGCCCGGTCCCTTTGGCAGCGCCTTTACTGGTATAAAACGGTTCAAAAATCTGATCGACGGTCTCTTCAGGGATGCCTTCCCCGCTATCGATGACCTGAACCACCACCCAGTCCCCCTGCCCGGAGGGTGAAGCCTCCGGCTGAACGACGGACCGAACCTCCGGGCCTGACCTGAACACGCGCATGGTCAGGGTGTCGCCGGGCGACATCGCCTCCAGACCGTTGTTCATCAAATTGATGAACACCTGTTGCAAGGTGCTTTTGTCGGCTTGAACCTGGAGCCAGGGTTCGGGGCACTCCAGGACCAGCTTCATCGTGCGCTCTTTGGCCTTGTACTCCACCATGTCGATGGTTTCTTCAAGAAAGGGGCAGATATCCAGAGATCTGAGTTGAAATTCCGTGGTTTTGGAGAATTGCAAAAAGTCCTCAATGATCGTATCCGCCCGGTGCACGGCTTTTTGGATTTTCTGCAAGCCCATTTGCACCATGTCATTGGGATCGTTCAACTGTTTCTTCAAAAAATCCAAGCCCATGACAATGATCTCTAGGGGATTGCGCAGCTGATGCGCGATGCCGGCGGACAGCCGGCCCAGGGCCTCCATTTTATTCTTCCGGATGAGCTGCTCCTGGGTCTGCTGCAGCTGTTCATAGGCCTTGCGCAGTTTGTGTTCCGCTTTCACCCGATCGGTGGTGTCTTTGGACACCACGGAAACGGCCTGGATCTTCTGTGTTTCGCGATCGATCAGCGGACTCATGGTGCGCAGGGTCCATTTGTCCAGTTCCGGATTATAGGATTCGAACATTCGGGAGGCCCCGTCTTGAAAAATCTGGCGGACATGGTCCATGAAGGTGGCACTTTCCTTTGCACTGTGAAAATCGCTGAACAAACGTCCGCTGATGTCGTCTTTGGATGTTTGCAGCTCATCCGCCAGGGTGTCGTTCACCGAAAGATACGCACCGGAAGCATCCACCATGTAGACCGGGGAGTTGATGGATTCCACCAGGGCAAAATACTTGTCCTCCCGCTCCTGAATGTCTTTCTGGATGTCTTTGAAAATCCGGTTAATGATATAGCCGAACATCAGGGTGACCGCAAAAATAAAGGGAAGGCGCAGGGCATAGAGACTGGCCAGCTCACCGCTGAATTTCCCCTGGGTGTACAAAATCCAGCCGTAGACAAGGATAAACACCGAAATATTGAGCATCATATACAGCAAATTCATGCTCATGGCCGCGATCCCGATAATGAAAAAATAAATGAGATACAAGACCATATCCGACTGATTGGACAGAAAAATGCCGAGGGTAATCATGCCGGTGTCAAAAAGAACCAGACAATAATAAAAACCAGACTTCAGATAATAGGCCTGGGGCAGACGAAACAGGACAATATTCGTCAATAAATAGCCGGCGACATACCCGTAGGCCCAGTATTGATGTCTGATCTGCTCCGGCTGAAAAAAGAGCATATAGGCGATGACGATGATCACCGTGAGCCGGATATAAAAAATATTGTATTTTCGTCTATCCATTTAAAAATACCCCAGACTCCTGAGGACATGCAGCTGATTTTCCTTGGCCTGATTCCTGCCGGAGCGTTCCGGCCCCTCACTGCCTCGGGTGGTGCATGGCCGGCAGCCCAGGGAGCGGTACCCCTGATCGTATAACGGACAGTAGGCAAGCCCTTCCTGAAGATGGTAGGACCAGATATCCATTTCACTCCAGTGCAGCACGGGGTGGGCTTGAACATAATCCGGCTCCTGCCGCTGCTCCCGCCAGGAATCGATCTGCCGGCTGTGATGTTCGTCATGCCGTATTCCGGTCATGAGCACGGCCACTCCCAATTGTTCTATGGCCCGGTGCAGAGGCTTGATCTTCAGGCGCCGGCAGCAGGCCACCGGATTTTGGGGGTCCGGTCCCAGAGCCAAAGCATCGGCAGGGGGGCGGACCACCTGGAGCACAACATCCCATTCCAAGGCCAAGCCATCCCGAAAATCCATCACCTCAGCAAATTTGCAGCCGGTATCCAGACTCAGAGCCTGGAGCGGATGTCTCTTTTTCAGGCCTGTTTTCTCCAGGTACGTTTTCCAGAGGGACAGGACCGTTGTGGAGTCCTTTCCCCCGGTCCAGGCCACAACAATGCGCTCCGGGGAACTCTCTTGCAGAAGATGATCAAAACAGGCCCAGGAGGCCTCGATTTTTTCTTGAAGTGATGCTTCGGGCACACGCAACTCCCTGTAATCTTTGTCTGCTGACATGCAGATCGGATTCAGGTCCCTTCTGCTCGCAAAACATTGCCGACGGTCCGAACCCCTCTGCATCGGACCTGAGAACAATACGAAACCAGACGATATCCGCTTTGCTTTCGCTTGTAAATTGATTTCAAATGGATTTTCTGATAGCCTGGGGTGTGTTCCAGTGGCTGTTTGTACAGCGTAGCCGCCTCTTCGTCGTGACTGCAGGACAGAGCAATGCTCTTCATTGGGAGTTGATCCATGCCAAGCGCGGGTTTCCACTGGCTCCTGATCGTTTTGTTAGCCTGTATCCAGCTTGTTTCCGCCTGGCATGCCCTGCTCTATAAACGGGACCCTAAAGGGAGCTGGGCCTGGATCGCCATCTGCCTCCTGTTCCCGCCTGTTGGTCCGATTTTGTACTTTCTTCTAGGCATCAACCGGGTGCGGACAAAGGCCAAAAAACTCAAGTGGTATTGGCCGCTCGTTGATTTCGATGTCTCGGATGAAGCAGAAGAAGCACCCGGAGCCCCCCACCCTACCCTGAAATCCTTAATCCGCGCCCCGGGCTTTCATCCCATAGCCGAATTCTCCCAGGCCCTGACCAAAAGGCCGCTCCTGGGAGAAAACAGCGTTGAAACCCTGTATAACGCTGAACAGGCTTTTCCAGCCATGCTTCAAGCCATCAACTCGGCAAGGACGAGCCTCTACCTTGCCTCCTACATCATCGACACCAAACATTCGGGCCTGGAGATCATCGAAGCCCTGGCCGAAGCCTGCAGGCGGGGCGTCACGGTCAAGGTGATCATTGACGCGGTGGGCGAACTCTACACCTGGCCTTTGACCGGCCGGGTCCTGCATCGCTATCAGATCCCCTTCACCCGCTTTATTCCACTGAAAATTGTTCCGCCGTCCCCGTTCATCAATCTGCGCAATCACCGGAAAATACTGGTTGTGGACGGGATATACGGCTTTACCGGCGGTATGAACCTCCGGGACAGTTCCTTGAAAATCCCGCGCGCACAGGCCGCGAAGATTCAAGACACCCATTTCCGGTTGACCGGCCCCATTGTGAATCAAATGGAACAGGTTTTCCTCGAAGATTGGGGGTTTTGCACCAATGAAACCGGACTGCAGCCCAGTCTGCCGCGAAAAGGAAACGGAACAGCCATCTGCAGAACCATCACCGTGGGTCCGAACCAGGACTTGAACAAGCTGAACATCACCATTACCGGGGCCGTCACCCTGTCCAAAAAACGGGTCGCCATCATGACCCCCTACTTCCTGCCGCACCGGGAAATGATCGGCGCTCTACAGAGCGCCGCCCTCAGAGGCGTTCAGGTGGATATCATCCTGCCCCGGAAAAACAACCTGCCCTTTGTGCATTGGGCCACGCGAAACATGCTCTGGGAACTTCTTCAGTACAGGGTGAACATCTACTACCAGCCGCCCCCGTTCAACCACTCCAAAATGTTCACCGTTGATGAGAGTTACGCCCAGATCGGCTCAGCCAATCTGGACCCGAGGAGTCTCCGCCTCAACTTTGAAATGGTGGTGGAAGTCTTTGACACCCACTGCGTCCAGGAACTGAACGCCCATATGGATCAGGTCATCGCGAAGTCCGCAAATACGACCCTGGCGGAACTGGATGCCCGGGGTCTGCTGGTCAGAACCCGGGACTCGCTGTGCTGGCTTTTTTCCCCCTATTTTTAAGGCCTTCATCCGCCTAGGGGCGGATGAAGGCCTGAAAAATAGATACTTAAATGAAGTTTCATACGAGGGATTGCTTCGGCGAAGACGCCTCGCAATGACGGATTTCGGCGACAGTATGCCGGTAAAACAAAGTTTCTTCATTGATCAAACCGGCTGGTCCGTCCAGCCCGCGGCTGGCGCTGAAACCTGAAACCAGACACCTGAAACCTCAACATGAGGCATGAAGTACAGACCTCGTACCGACATTACGCCGTTGAACCTTAACGTCCTAAAATAATGAATAATGTCTGAAATATTCTTAAAATTGGACATGCTTTTGGTTTCTGGTTTCAGGTGTCGGGTGTCTGGAAAGGCAAAATCCGCAAACTGAAACCTGAAACCAGACACCTGAAACCCCAAAATGAGGCCAGAAATATCACAAGATGGCCAATAAATCCCTTAGATTTACGCGTCCTGTAAAGAGCTCTGTACTATGACCGTCAGTTCAGGATATGCAGCGTGATTTCAGGCGGGCACCAGTAACGCACGGCCAGGCCCGAAGAGCCGGTCCCCCGGGAGGTATAGCCCCACATGGTCCCCTGCTGCCAGAGGCCGCTGGCAAGCCGTTTTGGGCAGGAGGCATTGGTGATAATCGGCTTTCGGGTGGGAAGACAGATCTGGCCACCATGGGTATGCCCGCATAAGCAGTAATCAATCCCGGCCTTTTCCGCCTCCAGATAGATTTCCGGGGTGTGGGCCAGCAGGAGGCTGGTTTCCTGCCTTTTCCGCGCCTGAAGCGCCCGCTCCAGATCGTGGGTCTTATACATATGACAGTCATCGATCCCGGCCACAAACAGGGTCTGGCCCTGCTTTTCAATGCGCATGGACTCATTGAGCAGCACCTGCATCCCGGCCGCTTCCAGTTCCGGCACAAACTCAATGAAATCGTGATTGCCGAGAACGCCCACAACGCCGTACTCTGCCTGGACGGCTGAAACGATGTTCCTGGTTGCAACCATGGCGGCCAGATATTCGGAATGCGTATCAAAGCGAAAATCACCGGTGATCACACAGAGATCGCAGGCGATGTCCTGAAGCCTCCGGCGAAGGCTGACCCCGGCGTCCGCCATGCCGTCGGCATGCAAATCGGACAGCTGAAGGATGCGAAATCCCTGAAAGGCGGCAGGCAGGTTGTGCAACGGCACCTCGATCTTTTCCAGACGATAATCAAGGCAGTTTCTCTGCCCTTTGCCAAAGGCCCCGCAGGCCTGGAAGAACAGTTTGAGCAGAGCATGGAACCGTTTGGCATTCTGGGGATGAAACATCGACAGACCGCCTATGGTGTACAATTTCACCGCATGCCTGGCCTGGAATTGAAGACGATTCCGGAGATGTTCGCTCCCTATGCGTTGTTCAAGTCGGGAATACACTCGCGCATCCATCACCAGGCAGCCTCGTTGACCGGCATATTCAGTCCTTGAATCTGATATGCAGCGCCTCGTACCTGTATACAGTTCAAACAGGCATACTCCTGGCCCAGCCGGAACAGATTGTTGAGCGGCATCCCCAGGAGACTGCAAAGCAGGACCCGGTTGACCCCGGCATGCCCCACCAGGAGCATGTCTGCCTGCAGACCGGTCTGTAGATCGTCAAAAAAAGACAGCACCCTCCGGCTGAGATCGCGGAAGCTCTCGCCCCCGGGCGGACGATAGCCGGCCAGATCCCGCCCGCGTTGCGCCCAGGCTTGTGGATGCGCCGCCCTGACAGCGTCCATGGCTTGATTTTCCCAATCGCCGAGCGATATTTCCCGAAGCCTCGGCTCAATGCGCAGGCGATCAGCCCGGGCTCCGGCGATGAGTTCCGCAGTCTGTTGTGAACGGCAAAGATCGCTGCAGAATATATGGCTGAGCGTGCACCCCGTAAAAAAAGGCTTCCAGGCCAGGGCCTGCCGCCGCCCTCTTGCAGAGAGTCCACAATCGGTCTGTCCGATAAAGCGTTTACCCGGACCGGTCAGGATTTCCCCATGGCGCAGCAGATAGATCATACGCATTCGCGCTCAGAGACTAGCGTAAACTGATCACCGGCCAATTCCGTTTCTCGGCGGTCCGTCTCAAGTCGGCGTCCGGGTCCACGGCCACCGGGTGCTCCACCCATTCCAAGAGCGGCAGGTCATTGATGGAGTCGGAATAAAACCAGCTTCCGGTCATGCTTTCCTGTTCCCGGTCAAGCCACATCCGGAGCCGCTTGACCTTGCCGACCTGAAAGCAGGGCTCACCGAGGATGCGTCCGGTGTACCAGCCCTGGCGTAACTCCAGCTCAGTGGCCATGAACTCCTGAATGCCCAGTTCGCGGACAATCGGCTCGATAATGAATCGATTGGTCGAGGTCATGACCAGGAGCCGGTCCCCCTGTTTGCGATGGGTTTCCAGCAGGGCCGCGGCCTTGCCCAGATACATCGGCCTGATTTTGGCCTGCATGAATTCTGTATGCAGCCGGGCCAGTGCGTCCGGGTCAAACCGGCTCAGTGGTTCAATGGAAAACTCGAGATAGCGCAGCACATCGAGACGTCCGGCCCTGTAGTCCTCCAGGAATTGATCGTTGTGGCGTTTGTACTGCGCATCCACCAGGTTCTGTTCCACCATGAACTCGCCCCAGGCATGATCCGAATCACCCGCCAGGAGCGTATTGTCCAAATCGAAAATTGCCAGTGCCATAGACTGCTCCACAGAATCGCTTCACCATCGCTTCAATATGTATCCGCCCCTCAAACCGCAAAAGCACGAACACGCCTTCGCCAACCGCTGGTATTGAACACGAAAAAGCCCTCTGTTTCAAGCAACAATATCGAAACAGAGGGCTTTGGTCTATCTTCAATTCAAAATCTCAAGAGGCCTTTTGCCGCTCCCGGTAGTCCTGGACAGCGGTATAAATCCGCTCCGGAGTCAAGGGCAGCTCGAAAACCCGCACCCCCACAGCATCATAGACCGCATTCAGGATGGCCGGTATGGTGGGCATGATCGCCCCTTCGCCCACTTCCTTGGCCCCGAAAGGCCCGTTGGGCTCGTTGCTCTCCACGACAATGGTCTTGATCGGCGGCATATCCGTGGCCGTGGGGATCTTGTACTCCGCCAGGTCGGCATTGAGCACACGGCCTTGGCCGTCGAACTTGACTTCTTCGAACATGGCCTCGCCCAGGCCCATGGACAGGGAGCCTTCCATCTGCCCCTCCACCGAGGTCTTGTTGATGGCCAGGCCGCAATCATGGGCGTCCGTCATCTTCTCGATCCTGACCTGCCCGGTCTCCAGATCCACCTCGACCTCCACCACCTGGGCGCTGCAGCCGTAGGCCGGGGAAGTGCCCACGCCTGCGCCTTTGGACCTGCCGCCCAGCTCGTGGGGCTTGTACTTGCCGGTGCCCACGATGCTGCCCCTGGCCAGATAGGCGATGCGGGAGGCCTCGCGGAAAGTCAGGGGTTCGTCCTTGGGGTTGTCGGTCCAGCCCCGGTGCTCCTTGATGTAACGGGTGCGCAAGTCGCTGAAATCAGGCTCCTGCCCCTGAAAAAGCACCTGTCCCTTCTTGATGCTCATTGCCGTCACCGGAACAGACAATTCCTCGGAGAGGACTGCCAGGACCTGCTGTTTCACGTCCTCGGCCGCCTCCTTGACGGCGTGCCCGGTCATCAGGGTCTGCCGGCTGGAATACGCCCCCAGATCGACGCCCATATCCGTATCCCCGGACATGACCCGGACACTGGTCAAAGGGACGCCCAGGGCCTCGGCCGCAATCATGCCAAAGGCGGTGTCCGATCCCTGTCCGATCTCGGCGGAAGCGGTATAGACCTGCACCAAGCCGCCGTCTTCGGCCAGCTTGACAATGGCGGTACAATGATAGGTATCCGAGCGGTAGATGGGATAACCGGCTCCGGAGACAAAAAAGCCGCAGGCCATGCCGATGCCTTTGCCCCTGGGCAGCTGTCCCTTTTTCTTCTTCCAGTCAGAGCCGTCCTGGACCGCCTGCAGGCAGTCCTCCATCCCCAGAGAGCTCATATTCAGGTCATTGCAGGTCACATCCCCGGCCTGCATCATATTTTTCAACCTAAGGTCAAAAGGATCCATGCCCAGCTCTTCAGCGATCATATCCAGCTGCTGCTCCCAGGCGGCCCTGGCCGCCACCCCGCCGTGTCCGCGCTGGGCCCCGCAGGGCGGTTTGTTGTTGTACACCCTGTAGCCGTCGTATTTCATGTTCTGCAGTTTATACGGGCCGCCCAGAAGAGAGCCGGCATAATAGACCGTGGCGATGCCGAAACTGGAATAGGCCCCCCCGTCCAGGTAACATTCATGCTCCAGAGCCACCAGGGTCCCGTCCTTTTTGACCCCGGTGGTCATTGTGTGCACGAACTGATGCCTGGCCCTGCAGAGCTTGAAGATCTGCTCCCGGCTGAGATTCATCTTCACCGGTTTCCCGGTCTTTATAGACAGAAAACAGGCCGCCAGTTCATTGGCATTGGCCGAGGCCTTGATACCGAAGCCCCCGCCCACATAGGGCTTGAGCACCCGGACCTTGCCCACCGGCAGCCCGGTGACCATGGCCACGGTCCGCTGCACGTAATGCGGCACCTGGGTCGAGCTGTACAGGGTCAGACCGCCGTGGAGGTCGAATACCGCGATGCAGCCCGGTGGTTCGATAAAAGCGGCATCCTGGCGCTTGTTCACAAAGGTTGTGGACTTGATCAGATCGCAGGCTTCAAATCCGGCCCGGACATCGCCGAATTCCTGATGGACCTGGGCCGTGTAGTTCCCGGGGTATTCCTCGTGCAGCTGCGGGGCGCCTTCGGCCAGGGCCTCTTCCACGGTCAAGACAGCCGGCAGTTCCTCAAAGTCCACCCTGATCAAAGACACGGCTTCCTGGGCTGTCTCCTGATCCACCGCTGCCACAGCCGCGATTTCATCTCCGACATAACGGACCTTGTCTTCGCAGAACAGGGTCTCGTCATAGCGGGCCGGACTGACACCGTACTTGACGGTACCCACGTCTTTCGCCGTGAGCACGGCTTTCACGCCGGGCAGTTTTTCCGCGGCCGAGGTATCGATATTCACGATCCTGGCATGGGGCAGGGGGCTCTGCAGTATGGCCCCGTAGAGCATATTCGAAAAACGGATATCATCAATGAACAAGGCCCGTCCAGTCGCTTTATCAGGGGTATCCAGCCGGGATAACCGGCTGTTGATCACATCATATTCACTCATAGGTTCCTCCCAAGCAATTCCGGGTTTCGGTTTCAGGCGCTGCACGCATCCACATCGGGCCTCTTCATTCCCTGCCCTGCCCTTTCTGATGTTCACTCCCTGCAGCCGCCACCGCTTCCACAATCTTTTGATACCCTGTACAGCGACAGAGATTCCCGGATATGGCCGCTCGAATCTCGTGTTCATCGGGATTGGGGTTGGTGTCCAAAAGGAGCTTGCTGGACAGGATCATGCCCGAGGAGCAGAATCCGCATTGAATGGCGCCCTTTTCCACAAAGGCCTGCTGCAGGGGATGCAGCCCGGCATCGGACTCCAGTCCTTCGATGGTCTGCACGTTGCTGCCGTCGGCCTGGACCGCGAGAACCAGACAGGAGTTCACGTTCCTGCCGTCCAGGATCACTGTGCAGGAGCCGCAGTCGCCTAATTCACAGCCTTTTTTCGTTCCGGTCAGTCCGAGTTCGTCCCGCAGCAAGTCCGCCAGGGTCAGATTCGGCTCCACCGCCAGCTCATACGCCTGTTCATTGACCTGTATATGAATGATTCGTTTCATGATGGCACCCCTCACTGTTCGCACTGTTTGAGAGCCGTCTCCAGCACCCGTCTGACAACCACGGCGGTCATGGCCTTGCGATAGGCAGCCCCGCCGCGAAAATCCGTAATCGGAGCACAATCGTTCTGGGCGGCCTGTCCGGCCTGGACGAACAGCTCCGGAGACGGCTTCTGTCCCTGCAGCGTCTGTTCGGCCCGGGGAGACCGAATAGGCGTGGGGGCCACGGCTCCCAGGGCGACCCTGGCTGTGTTAATGGTTCCATCCCCGGGATTCAAGGCCAGATAGGCCGCCCCGTTGATCACGTCGATATCCTGAACCTGACGGATGCCCAGATTGAGGTATCCGGCCCCTGAACCGGCAGGAGGTGCGTCCAGTTCAATGGCGGTCAGCAACTCATCCGCGCGCATCACCGTCTGGCCGGGACCGGTGAAAAAGTCGCTCAGAGGCACGGTTCTCGGCCCCTGTTCACTGTGCAGAACCACCCGCGCCCCATAAACCAGCAGAGAAGGCGGCAAATCCGCGGCCGGCCTGGCTGAGCAGACGTTCCCGCCGATGGTGGCCAGGTTTCTGATCAACGGCGAACCCAGGGCCTGGGCGCCCGCCTGCAAGGCCGGAAGGCGCTCGGCAATGATCCGGTTCTGGATCAGCTCGGCCACTAAGGCACAGGCCCCGATCACGATTATCCCCCCGGACTGTTCAATCCCGCGGCAGTCTTTCAGCTTCTTCAAGGACAACACCCGGCTGGGCTGCACAACCCGTTTTTTCATATTGACCATGAGATCGGTGCCGCCGGCCAGAGGCTTGGCCGCTTCGCCGAATGCGGTCAGCACCTCGCAGGCCTTTTCGATGGATTGAGGCTCGTCATACTCAAATTGTGGTAAACGCATCGTGTTTCTCCTTGGTTCATTCAAATAAACGCATCCACTCTACTTCTTCTGTACAAAGATGTCAATACGGCCTCTTCATCCCGCAGACGTTGACATTCGAAAAATTGAAGCCTACAACAGAACGCATCGCAATACAAATATTCATGATACTGAACAAAATGGGCTATCAATACAAAGCACCGGCGATTCAACGCGCTGCAAAAGTTGTTGAATACATAGCACTTGCAGAAGAACCGGTCCGGCTGAGTCCTCTGGCTTCGGCCCTGGGTCTGAGCAAAAGCTCCCTGCACGGGATCCTGCATGCACTCGTGGAGGCACACTGGCTGAAAAAAAATGGGCGCTCCGCCTATTCGATCCATCCAGGCCTTCTCCACTGTTTCCGCCCCCTGCAGCAGGCTCCGGATATCAGGCGTCTGGCCAGGCCATTCCTGGAGCATCTGGCTGAACAGACAACGGAAAGCGTTTTCCTGGGACGGCGCAACCAGAGTACAGTCATGATCCTTGACTGCGTGCAGGGTCCCAAAGAGATGCATATCGGGGCCAGGGCCGGCACCCAGATTCCCCTCCTGGCCGGGGCCATGGGCAAAATCTTTCTCTCGGACCTCAACGAATCCCGGATCAGAGACCTGGTCGCTGAAACCGGACTGCCCGCGTTTACGGATAATTCCATCCAGGATCCCGAGGCCTTTGTCCAGGCCGTGGCCGCGGTCAAACAGCACGGCTACGCCCTGGACGATGAAGAATACCTGCCGGGGGTCACGGCTGCGGCCGTGCCTGTTCGGCAGGCCGGGGAATTGACAGCCGCGATATGGATTGTCGGCTTCAGCTCGCAATTGACGGACACGGCCCTGACCCGGGCCAGAGACCGGCTGGTGGACGCCGGCCAAATCCTGTCCAGGATTCTGGATCAGCAGGAATAACGTATCGAGTAAATTCGTCAGGGTATGCCATTTTCAGCAGCGATCCTCTGCGGGGGACTGAATTCCAGGATGGGCGGGAAGAAAAAGGGATTGCTGCGTCTGAACCAGGAAACCTTCCTGCAGCGGCTGCACAGGGTCCTGCATCCCCTCGTCACGGAGATCATTCTGGTCGCCAAGGATCCTTCCCAGTATACTGGGTTGGATCTGAAAATCATCAAGGACATCTATCCGATACGGAGTTCCCTGGCCGGGGTGCATGCCGCCCTGACCCGGGCGGAGAACGACCATGTCTTCATCACGGCCTGCGACCTGCCCCTGCTCAAGCAGACCCTGGTCAACGCCCTGCTGGAATCAAGCTCTTTGGAAAGCGACGTGGTGGTGCCTACATCTGAAAAATATTTCGAACCCTTATGCGCAGTCTACTCCAAAGCCTGTCTCCCCGTTATTGAGGAACTCCTGGACCAGCAGACTCTGAAGATTTCCGCCCTGTTCTCCAGGGTCAGGCTGAAAAAAATTTCCTTTCAATTCCTGCAAACCTATGACCCAGAACTTGTCTCCTTTGTCAACGTGAACAGCATGGACGACCTGGAACACGTCAAAGCACTGAGCATTAAAGCAGAAGACCATGAAAACTGCACCCATTGAAGAAGCCATTCTCGAACGTCTTGAAAGCGGCGAAGCTCTTGTCCTGGCCACGATTCTCACCCAGGCCGGCTCCACGCCCAGAACAGCCGGCACCAAAATGATCATCCACCGGGACGGGTCGATTCTCGGCACCATTGGCGGCGGACTGGTGGAAGCCGAAACCATCAAAGCCGCCGCGCAAGTCTTTGCAGACAAAGAGCCCCAGACCCTGGATTTCGATCTCTCCAGCCAGGGCCTGACCCAGAGTATGGATTTGATCTGCGGGGGGAAAACCCGGGTTTGTGTGGAGATGATCCATCCGGACCAGGCCACGATCCAGGACTACCGGCGGCAAGCCCAGACTATCAAGGCGGCCCGGACCAGGCTCTATCTGTTCGGGGCCGGCCACGTCGCCAGGCAGACGGCTGTACTGGCCGCTCTGGTCGATTTCCGGGTCATTGTCCTGGATGACCGCAAAGAATTCGCCAACCCGGAACGGTTTCCGGATGCAGAAGAGGTCCGGGTTCTTGAATCCTTTGAGACCGCCATGCAGGACCTGTCCATTCCGGCCGGGAGCTTCCTGCTCATCCTGACCCGGGGGCACAGCCATGACCGGACGGTCCTGGCCCAGGCCCTGCAAGCCGAAGCGGGCTACATCGGCATGATCGGAAGCCGGAACAAACGCAACACCATTTACAGTTCCCTGCTTGCGGACGGTTTTTCCCAAAAGGACCTGGATCGGGTCTTCTGCCCGGTAGGGCTGGAGATTCAGGCCGAGTCCCCAAGCGAAATCGGCATAAGCATCGTGGCCCAGCTCATCCGGCAGCGGGCAGCCTTCAAGTGACAAGAAGGGAAGCATACGAAAGCCCGTATAAAAAAAGAGATGCCCCACACTGGCAGAGCATCTCTTGTCCTTTTCATTTCATAAATTTTTTCCATCACTTGTGTTTTGGCAGATTGCAAATGTGC
>CAZUMF010000066.1:0-17435 GCA_964621385.1 uncultured Desulfohalobiaceae bacterium | reverse complement strand
TTTTTCATGACAGAGAATCATGGATAAGGCACTGGTATGAGATATTGGCAAGCTGCGATGTCTGGGAAGGTGGATGATATGCCTTAAATTGAAGAAATTGTTCCACGCCCCAACCGATTCACCGATTCACCGACTGACCGACTGACCGACCCACCGACTCACCGATTCACCGACCCACCGACCCACCGATTCACCGATTCACCGATTCACCGACTCACTGATTAACCGGTTCACCCATAAGCATTCCTGACCTTGCCCTCGGCGTCGAGCTCCAGGCAGGCGATGCGGTTTTTGCCCTTGTTCTTGGCCCGGTAGAGAGCACTGTCCACGGCTTCCAGCAGGATCTCCCGGGGAGGAGTGCTCAAACCATGCATGGACATCATGGCAGCCGCGCCCACGCTCACGGTAAGCTTGCCGGCATGGACGGCCTGCTCATGGGGGATATTCAAGGCGGCTATATCAAAGCGGATTTTTTCCGCTACCCTGGCCGCTCCGCTGCAGTCCGTGTCCGGGAGAATGACCAAAAACTCCTCACCCCCATAGCGGCAGACAACATCTGCTGACCGGCTCACGGCCTGCTTCAATGTGTCCGCCACCTTCTTCAAACACACATCGCCGGCCATATGCCCGTAGGTGTCGTTGTATTGCTTGAAAAAGTCGATATCCACCATGACCAGGGAAATTTTCTGGGCGGACCGTTTTGCCCGCTGCCATTCCCTCTGGAAGATCTTGTCAAAGCAGCGCCGGTTGGCCAGCCCGGTCAACTCGTCCTGCTGCGACTGGATTTCCAACATCCTGTTCAACTTCTGCAGGGCTTCCTCGGCTTTCTTTTGCTCGGTGATATCCTCGGCCATGCAGACGATGAACTCGACATTGCCGGCGTCGTCAAGCTGCGGGGTCTTGGTCAGCCGCAGCAGACGAGCTTCACCAGTGAAGCTGGTTTGCCATTCCTCAAATTTCTGTTCCTTTTTTTGTTCCAGGACCTGCCTGTTCTGGGCGATGCTTTGCCTGGCCATATCCTTTGGCAAGACGGCCGGCAAACTTTGATATTCAATCTCTTCTGGACTGCGGCCCAGAAATTCGGCATGGGCCTTGTTCACCAGGCCGTAGGTTTCGCTGTCCTGCAGATACCAGACCTGGGTCTGTATGTTGTCCAAGAGCAGTTTGAGTTCCTTGGACTGCCAGCGCGTGGTCAACTCGGACTGGATGTAGTCAGGCATGAGCCGGAATTCCTCGACCTTTGAACTCAAAAGTTCTTCACTTCTCTTCTGCCGGGAAACATCGATGATGACTGCAAAGACGACCATCTTTCCATGATACTTGACAGGGGCTGCCTTGATTTCCACATCCCGAATTTCGCCATCGAAGAGTTGATGCTTATCGGAGAACTCTTTGCGCCAACCCTTTTTAACGCGGTAAAGATCCTTGCGGAGCTGATCTTCGGTCAAGAGGCTCAATTCCCAGAATTTCATTTTGGCAAAGGCATCCCGGGGATAGCCATAGAAGCGAAGCGATTCCTGATTGAAGTTGCTGATTCCTCCGGAGACAGGATCCAGAAGGAGCTTGACCGTCTCATTGCTGCAGAATATCCAATAATTGGATTCCTCACTTTCCTTCCAGGACCTGTGCAGTTCCTTGCAGCGTCTTTTCAGCCTGACGTTCTGTTCCAGCAGCTCCTCACGGGTCAGTTTGCGAGGGGCGGCGGCTTCTTCGCGGGCTTGCGCCTGTTCAGCCATTGAGATTCCTTATAATCAGAGATCAGAGGTCAGAGATCAGCAAGAACAGTGAATCAGTGAGTCGGTTAATCAGTGAATCGGTCGCTACGCCGATCTGCTGGCTTGATGACCCAACGATATACCGAGTAGCGACTGAATGCATGAAACCCCTTACAAATAACCGCCTGGAAATGTACTTGATTGTGTGATGATGTCAAGAATACTGACAGCCACCTGTGTAAGCTATTGGTACCAAGAATTCTTTTTTTTCCACTAATCTCACGAATCTACTCTAATTTTCTACGGGCCTGACCCTGATGAAACCCTGCTGGGCAGATCACTTCGTCCCCCGATGAAATCCAGGTGACTGGACTGCTAAAGCAGTATTTCATGGGGTAAAAGTTTCACAGGGCAGGTCGGCCTGCAGCAAGAACGATTGCCTGGCGGCAAGGTTTAGCGCCAAACAAGAGCAAGAATTATTAACCACCCGCTCGAAGACTCGCTCGCGCACACGGCGGGGCACGGCGCAAAAAGCCTGCATTATTTTGCCCAAGCCCAAAATCATACAGGCACTTGCAGCCGCTTCGCGGCATGTAACCGGGTGATTTTTGCACGAAGTGCAAAACTCGCTGCCTTAATTCCGGCGCCGTGCTCGCCGTGGTCGCCGTGGTGAAGAAATCTTTTTACCACCCGCTCGAAGACTCGCTCGCGCACACGGCGATACACGGCGTAAGAGACTATTTTTTCGCCGAAGGCGAGGCGTGAAAAATTATGGCTGCGCTGTGGTCGCCGTGGTTAATAACCTCTTCGGCCTGCCGGCTCCGCCAGGAAGGCCTGGATGGAGGACACAACCCTGGGTGCGGTGCGGCCGTCCCAGAGATCCGGCGGATTTTTCGCAAGAGCGGCCTCTCCTTTCAAGACGGCACCCAGACTGGCTCCAAGCGTCTCGGCTGTGCAGAGCCGGTTGGTGCCCTGCTCCACTGTGACCGGACGTTCGGTGTTCGGCCGCAGGGTCAGGCAGGGAATGGACAGATAGGTGGTCTCCTCCTGAATCCCACCCGAATCGGTGATGGCCAGTTTGCAGTTGAAAACCAGGTTCATGAACTCGATGTAGCCTAAGGGCTCGGTGAGCCGAATTCCCGGCGCCTGCTCCAACCCGGCAAGGAGATCGAAGTGCTTGAGGTTCTTTCTGGTGCGGGGATGGACCGGGAAAACCAGGGCCATCTCTTTCGACGTCTCCATCAGCACATTGCAGATTCGGGCCAAAATGCGGGGATCGTCAACGTTGGAGGGCCGGTGCAGGGTGACCAGACCGAAGCCACCGGGCTGGACCTCCAGTCTGCCGGCTGTGTTTTGCGACTCGATGCTTTCGCGCAGCATCTCCAGGGAGTCGATCATGATGTTGCCCACCCTGACGATCTTCTCGCGGTTCACCCCCTCGCGCAGGAGGTTGACGTCCCCATCCGGGGAAGGAGTCCAGAGCAGGTCGGCCAGGCTGTCGGTGACCACCCGATTGATCTCCTCGGGCATGGTCCGGTCGAAGGACCTGAGCCCTGCCTCCAGGTGGGCCACCCGTATCCCGAGCTTGGCTGCGGCGATGGTCGCGGCCATGGTCGAGTTGACATCCCCGACCACCACGACCAAATCAGGCTTCTGCTCGATGAGAATGTCTTCGTAGGCCATCATGACCCGCCCGGTCTGCCCGGCGTGGCTGCCGCTGCCCACCCCCAGGTGAATGCCAGGTTCCGGCAGACGCAAGTCCCGGAAAAAGGCATCGGACATGTTCAGGTCATAGTGTTGCCCGGTGTGAACGAGAACCGGCTGCAGCCCTTCTGCATCCGCAAGGGCGTGAAACAAGGGGGCGACTTTCATGAAATTGGGCCTGGCCGCGGCGATGAGGTGAATGGTTTTCATTTTGTCCATAAGTTTGTAACACAATTCAATACGACCAGTTTAATCAAAATGCAATTACACTACCTATCATATTGTACGTACTGTTTTGTCATTCTGAACGAGTCTTCGATGAATTTTCACAAATTTAGCACCAAACAAGAGCAAGAATTATTAACCACCCGCTCCCCGCACTCACCCGGCACTCAAAAATGCATTATACATTGAAGCAAGTGTCAAACTGAAACAATATCCTTACATCAAACCCTGGAACATATTGAGTGCCGGGTGAATGCCGGGCAGGCGAAGACTCGCTCGCGTACACGGCGGGGCACTGCGTAAGAAGCCTGCATTATTTTGTCCAAGCCCAAAATCATCCAGGCACTCGCAGCCATTGACGACGCGGCATAGCTTTTTTCGCCGAAGGCGATGCGAGTGGCTGGGTGATTTGCACGAAGTGCGAAGCGCACTGCCTTTCTCTGGCCCTGCACCTACTTTACCAATCAAAATCTTGAAAGGTGATATGGCTTTCGTCTCATATTCACTTTGGCAGCTTTGCCATAGAAGCAGTAAAGTAGGTGCGGGGTGGTCGCCGTGGTGAAAAATTCTTTATCTTACCATCCAACCATTTCAGTCAGTTAGTGAATCAGCGAGATGAAGGTACTCAGAGCAGGAGACAAAGCGGCAGTGAGAAAACGATTTCACCAGCCGCTTCAGTTTGGCCTCGGTCTTGTCCAGGTTGACGTAGTGCCGGAAGCCGAGCTGCCAGGAGACTTCCCTGACCCTGGGCTGCCCGGGGTCAAACTCCCAGGGGTGCATGTAGAAGACATAGGCTCCCTTTGCCTGCAGGATCCTGCGCACACCCCAGGTGAAGAGGCCAGAGGGGAGCAGGCGAAAATATCCCCCGCCGCCCCAGGGAATGGTGCGCCTCTGCAGACTGAGGTTGCTGAGGGGCAGTTCGAAAAAACCGTCCTTCACTTTGAGGGCGACCCCGCTCCCGAGGGTCGCATTGCGGAAATCGACCTTGCCGTAGCGCTCGTGCAGGGCAAAGGAGTTGTAGCTGGAGTCGTAGCGGTAGCCTGCCTGGCGAATCCGGTCCAGAACCTTCTCTGATACGGAAAAGCTCGGAGCCCGGTAGCCGGCGACCTCCCGTCCGCACAGGTCCTCCAGCAGGGCCTTGCTCTTTTGCAGGTCGCGGTCGAGATCGCTGCAGCTCATATCAGAGCACAGCAGATGGCCGTCTC
Source organism: uncultured Desulfohalobiaceae bacterium (assembly GCA_964621385.1). GTDB lineage: Bacteria > Desulfobacterota > Desulfovibrionia > Desulfovibrionales > Desulfothermaceae > JAABTT01. The sequence goes on along the minus strand of CAZUMF010000066.1, from coordinate 12,586 downwards.
CGTGGGAGGCCACTTCATGACCCCGTTCCCGGATTTCCCGAACCAGCCCCGGGCAGCGACGGGCGATCCAGCCGAGGACGAAGAAGGTGGCCTTCAGCGCAGGCTGGGAGGCTGGGAGGCTGGGAGGCTGGGAGGCCTGAAGTGTTGCGGGTTGTGGGTTGTCGATTGCCGGAGATGAAAATGAAAGGGGCATTGAATCCAGAAGATCCAGGATGCGATGAGTGGACCGCTCCACCCGCAGCTCGCGTTCGTGCCAGGTGGACGGCGGGTTCCAGGGCCTCAGGTTCTCCACCTGAAACCAGTCTTCCACGTCTATTGTAAGCAGAATTTTTTGCATATGAAAAGATTTTTTACCACCCGCTCGAGGACTCGCTCGCGCTCACGGCAGGGCACGGCGTAAGAAGCCTGAATTATTTTGCCCAAGCCCAAAATCATCCAGGCACTCGCAGCCGCTATGCGGCAATGACAATTCTGGCACCGTCTATCGCCGTGGTTCTCGTGATGAAAAACTCTTTTCTTTAACTCTGCCACCGGCTCGGCTTGAGATTACATTTTGTACCTGGTGATGCCGTCTTTGAACAGCTTGACATTGAAATTCATCAAATAGCCAACCTCGAATTTTCCCAGTCGCATATATGTGAGGAGTTGGGCATGATAAATTGGATGAACTTCTTCGACTGACTTCAGTTCAACAAGGACCAGATCGTCTACAATCATATCAACTCTGTAGCCGCAATCGAGAACTACAGACTTGAAAACGACCGGCATGGCTTTCTGCCGCTCGACTTTTCTGCCCCTCAGTTCAAGCTCATAGGCCAAACAGGCTTCGTAGGCTGATTCCAAGAGTCCCGGTCCCAGCTCACGGTGGACGGTGAAGGCTGCATCAACTATGTCATCCGTCAGTTCCTTCAATTTCTTTTGATCACTACTCATATCGACTGCTGGAGAAGAATTTATTAACCACCCGCTCGAGGACTCGCTCGCGCACACGGCGGGACACGGCGTAAGAGGCAGTTTTTCCGCCGCAGGCGAAGCGAGTGGCTGGGTGATTTGCACGAAGTGCGAAGCGCACTGCCTTTCTCTGGCGCTGTGCTCGCCGTGCTCGCCGTGGTGAAAAAACTCTTTTCTTTAAACCACCCGCTCGAGGACTCGCTCGCGCACACGGCGGGACACGGACAGAACTTTATAAATTCGAAATTCGAATATCGAAATACGAAACAAATTCTAAATTCTAAATATTAAATTCCAAACGGATCCTGATGCTCTTATGAGCTGCTTATTATCCTCTATATTTCCTATTTTCTTTGGCATTCTTTTAACAAAGATCCTTACATCTTTTGCAAATTGCAAAGTACTTTCTTCTCGGTCATACTGTTTCGAATTTATAATTTTGCTCATTTAAGTTTGCCTGACAAGTGAAATTTTGATCTTACAGAATTTTATGTTTATAATTTGAAATTTCTGTCATTCGAATTTGTTTCGAATTTCGTGCTTCGTATTTCGATTTTAAATTTATTCCTACTCTGGCGCTGTGTATCGCCGTGCTCGCCGTGGTGAAAAAACTCTTTTCTTTAAACCACCCGCTCGAGGACTCGCTCGCGCACACGGCGGGACACGGCGTAAGAGGCAGTTTTTCCGCCGCAGGCGAAGCGAGTGGCTGGGTGATTTGCACGAAGTGCGAAGCGCACTGCCTTTCTCTGGCGCTGTGCTCGCTGTGTTTAATACTCTTGCTTTTTTCTTGGTTTTGACATTCACTCACGGTGTTTCGAGTTGGGGGAAGCAATTCTGCCAAGCACCGAATTCACTCCGAGGAGCATGGCCAGGCCGAGGACGAAGACCAGCCAGCCGGAGAAGTCGTGGATGAAGCCGTGGGCCACTGTGGCCCCGTAATGCCGGGCCAGCAGGGCCGTGCCGGAGAGACGGATAATGTTGCCCAGGAGGGCGATGGGCACCCCGGCCAGAAAGAGGATCCACTTTTTGCCTGGAGGATGATCAGAGATGAAGGCCAGAAAGGCGCTCAGGGCCAGCAGGGTGGTCAGGGAGCGCAATCCTGAACAGGCATCCGCTACCTGAAGGGTGATGTTGGGCAGGGTGAGGATATTGCCCTCGCGCAATATGGTCAGCCCCAGGCCTGAAACCAGGTCTGCAGAGACTTTGGAGGCGAGCAGGGACAGAGGAAAGGCCAGTTTGTTCCAGATGATGGCCGGCAAAGGGATCATGAAGATGAGGTACAGTATCGGGATCAGGCAGAGCAGCATTATATTCCAGCCCCAGAGATAGAGAACACCGCCAGCGAGAACCAGGATCATGGAAGTTCCCTGGAGGAAATACTCACTGCCCACCCAGGCCGCGAGAAACTGCATCAGACCGAGCAGAATAAGCACCAGGCCCAGGTTCGACGGGATTTTGACAGCCCGCTGCAGCCTCTCTCGCTGGACCCAGATCATGAACCCGGTCAGAAAGGGGATGAAGTAGCCGTGGGAGTAGTTGGGGTCCACGTTCCAGTCGCTTAGAAGTTTCTGAAAGACCGGGAAATAGAGGATGCAAAAGGCTGCAGCCGGAAGTGAATAGAATAGGATCTTGGACGGCATGGCTGCTCTCTGTTGCGTATGTTCGTTCATAGGTTTTGAATTATACTTACGGTCGTCATAAATTGAGGTTTTCATTATTCGGAAATCCTGGTAGTTGATGCTGAATATTTCGGCATCTTTGCAATTTATTCCTCCCGTAAGTATCCAACGCCGGCTTCCCAGTTCCCAGCCTGCTGATCGCAGGCAGGAAAGTTTCAGCCCGCTGTTGCGGGTAAGAAAAAGAATTCTTCACCACGGCGACCACGGCGACCACGGCGAGCACAGCGCCAGAGAAAGGCAGTGCGCTTTGCACTTCGTGCAAATCACCCTGCCGGTTGCCTCGAAGAGGCTGCGAGTGCCTGGATGATTTTGGTCTGCCAAAATAATGCAGGCTTCTTACGCCGTGTCCCGCCGTGTGCGCGAGCGAGTCCTCGAGCGGGTGGTTAATAATTCTTGCTCTTTCTCGGCGGCCTCTGTGGGCTCAAGTTTACCCCGTAGCTCAGCTTTGTGATGGTATCGGGGCGAGTCCGCGAGCGGGCGTGGAATACTTTTCCTATCTGTAGATTTCACTCCACAGTCACGCTCTTGGCCAGGTTTCTGGGCTGGTCCACGTCCGTGCCAAGGGCCACGGCCGTCTCGTAGGCGAAGAGCTGGATGGCCGGCAGGACCAGGAAGGAGGAGAAGGGCCAGTCCAGCTCCGGGATCTCCATCCGGTCGGCTCCCTCCAGTTCAACGCCGGGATTGGTCAGCAAAATGATTTTCCCGTTTCTGGCCTGGACCTCCTGGAGGTTGGAGACGATCTTGCTCAGCTGCCTGTCCTGAAGAGCCAAAGCGAATGTGGGAAACTCCGGGTCCACCAGGGCGATGGGCCCGTGCTTCATCTCGCCGGCCGCATAGCCTTCGGCATGAATATAGGAGATTTCCTTGAGCTTCAAGGCCCCTTCCAGGGCCAGGGGATAGCAGGCTCCGCGGCCCAGATAGAGAAAACTGGAGGCCGCTTTATATTTCCGGGCCAGGTCGAAGCATTGCGAGCGTATTCCCGACAGGCATCCTTCGATCTGCCGCGGAAGCTCGCTCAGCCGGCCAACCATATCCGCCGCCTTTTCCCTGGAGATGGTGTTTCTGCGCCTTCCCCAGTAGAGGGCCAGAAGGAGCAGGGCCACCATCTGGCTGCACATGGCCTTGGTCGAGGCCACACTGATCTCCGGTCCGGCCTGGGTGTAGAGCACGGCCTCGGCTTGCCTGGCCACAGTCGATCCGACCACATTGCACAGCCCCAGGACAGGGGAGCCGTTGCCAGCAGCGATTTCCATCCCGGCCAGAGTATCGGCCGTCTCCCCGGACTGGGAAATGGCCACGGTGACTTCATTTTTCTGGTACACGACATCCCGGTAGCGGAACTCCGAGGCGATCTCCACCTCCATCGGCAGCCGGACCAGGGTCTCGAAGACATATTTGGCCCAGAGCCCGGCGTGAAAGGAGGTGCCGCAGGCTACGACCCTGAGCTTCTCCGGTATCGGCAGGCCGGCGACCTCGGGAAGCATCACCTCGCCCCGGCTGTGGTCGAGGCGACCGCTCAGGCAGTTTTCAATGACTTTGGGCTGCTCGAAAATCTCCTTGAGCATGAAATGGCGATAGCCCCCCTTCTCCGCATCGCTGACGTTCCAATGGATCCGCTGGACCTCCCTGGCCTTGGGCTCCAGGCTCTTCATGTCCAGAACATACCAGTCTCCGTCTTCAATGGCCACGATCTCGTTGTCGTTGATATAGACCACATCGCGGGTGGAGCTCAGAAAGGCCGGAACGTCCGAGGCCAGGAAGAATTCGTTGGGGCCGATTCCAAGCAGCAGAGGGCTGGCCTTTCTGGCCGCCCAGATCCGACCCGGCAGTTCCCGGTTCAAGACGGCGATGGCAAAGGAGCCCTCCACCTGGGCCAGAGCCCAGCCCATGGCCTTGACCACGGTCTTCTCCTGTCTCAGGCCCTCGGCGATGAGATGGGCCAGCACCTCGGTATCCGTCTGGGAGCGAAAGACCACCCCTCCGGCCTGCAGATGCTGCTTGAGCTGCTGGTAGTTTTCGATGATGCCATTGTGGACCACAGCCAAACCATTATCCCCGTCCAGATGCGGATGGGCATTCTCCTGATTCGGCACCCCGTGGGTGGCCCAGCGGGTATGGCCGATGCCGGTCAGCGGCTGCTCAGTCGGCTGCAACCCGCTGTCTGCCCGAGCATCCACATCCAAAAGCCATCTGGTCAGCGACTGCTCGAGCCGACTCAGCTTGCCCTGGCTCTTGACCACCTCCAGGCAGCCGTTGCATGGAAAGGCTATGCCGGCTGAATCGTAGCCGCGGTACTCAAGACGCTTCAGCCCGTCCAGGATAATGGGCACGGCCGGCCGCGCCCCGGTGTAGGCAATAATTCCGCACATGTGCTATCTCCTGAAATGAGTTGATGGTTGTTCTTTGAAAGCAGAGATCAGAGGTCAGAAACCCTAATGACACGCTCCGCCCCTTCCGGGGGCACAGGCGTTTCCCCGGTGAATCGGTGAATCGGTTAAAAGGTTTAATCGAAGCCTGCCCGCTTAAACTTTGAAAACAGCTATTCAATCATTACAAGAAACAAGATGCCTCACGCCCGCTCGGAGACTCGCTTGAGCCCACAGAGGCCGCCGAGAAAGAGCAAGAATTATTAACCACCCGCTCGCAGACTCGCTCGCGCACACGGCGGGACACGGCGCAAGAGGCATTTGACGCCTGGATGATTTTGTCCAAGCCCAAAATCATCCAGGCACTCGCAGCCGCTACGCGGCATAAAAAAACTTTTACTTTCGCCGAAGGCGAGGCAACCGGCAGGGTGATTTGCACGAAGTGCAAAGCGCGCTGCCTTCATTCTGGCGCCGTGGTCGCCGTGGTCGCCGTGGTGAAGAACTCTTTTTCCTACCCGCAGCAGCGCCCTTACGAGGGCAAAAATTCACGCAGAACCGGGATGAGCCGAGCGGCGAAGTCTTTGAGCATGGCCGTGTCTTGTTGTAGATCCTGATTCGTGTTTGTGGCGATGAGTCGGATAAAGGCCCCGTCCGTTCTGTTTTTGAAGATCGAATCAATGACCCGGTAGATCCTCTCCAGGTACTCGTTGTGCAGTATTCGGCCGCGTACCTGATACCAGTACAGGGAAACCTGCTTCTCGGCCCCTTTTTGAAGCAGAAGACGGTTGACCCTGGCCTGTTGCGGTGAACCGCGAACAGCCAGAGACAGGGACTCGGTCCGGGCGATTTCCCACCCGGATCCGGGCATGCAGTTCAGCGGGGAATGGTATCCCTTAGTCCGGTCGGTGTGGGAGAAGTAACTCACATAGACATTGATGGTCTGCCCCTGGGCTGCTTGGTAGTTTCTGAAAATATAATCGTCCACACCGAGCACATCCACGATGTCCTCACCCATGGCCTGAGAGCCAGAAGCCCGCCAGGGTCCGATAGTATCAGGCATCCGATCCAAGGGTCTGGAAATCGGGGTGCTGCCGTCCCTGGCCAGGGCCTGCACCAACACCGCGCCGGACAGGAAAAGAAGGGCCAGAATTATTGCTCTGTATTTGGGCATTGTGTTGATTGTTGTTTGTTGTTAATTCAATTCCCAGGGGCGAGGCAGGAAAGAGACTCTCAGAGTGACTCTGTTTTCATCGAAGTTCTGGTCTTCATCATCCGAATCCATGAGACGGTAGCGCTCAGTCAGGCTGACCTGCAGCCAGGGCCTCACGAGATAAGTCAATCCGCCTCCAAGGTCATAGTTTTTATCAACCCGGTCAGGGTCCTGATTGATATAATCGTCCCGGCGATACCCGGCCGACACGGAGCCACTGAATCGTTTGGTGAAGTTGTAATACCCGCTTAACCGAAAATATCGATACACGGTAAAGCCGAGGTTTTCAGCCCCAAAGAAATCCTGGCCGTACCCGGCGCCCCCTGTCGCTTGAATGGAGCCCCTCTTGAAACTCCAATTTTTGACTGCATCTCCGTTCACTGATATCCCGGAGTTATCGTCCCCGATTTCAACATCCTGGTAAAAGTAGCCTACACTCACATCAAGAAAGGTATCTTCGGTCCATGCATAAGAAATCCCCAGTCCAGGGTCATAGACCTGATAATCATCTTCTTTTCCTTTCTCGGCATCAAAATAGGTGTGCCGATACCGCAAGTATCCATCCAAGTGCTTGGTAAAATTTCGTATCACTCTGAGATGCCCGTCCAGGTTGTTATGCGACGGCGTATCACCTGAAAACTGACCCCTTGTGTACCGGACTCCAGTCTCCAATCCCATATGCTTGGCAAACCAGTAACTGAGATCAAAGGCCGGGCTGTGTTTAAGACTGTCTTCGGTTTCCGGTCCACTGCCGTTGAACTCACGAAAATCATAATGCAGGCCCCATGAATCTTTCGGTCCAAAAGCCTGCCCGTAATCTGTATGAAAAGTATGGATGTCATGGGGTTCCCGTCCCCTTCGAATCCGGTTTCCATAGCCCATACTCAAATTTTGATGCTTTCCAACCTGGTAATCAAAACCCAAATTTATAGTATTTGTATAGTGAGGCTCCCGTCCGGCTCTGTCCAAAAACTCTATATCCGGACCTTCATAGGTCGCATTGACGCTGAACGGTTCATCGGTCCGACTGAATGTATCGTTTAAGTAAATGTTCATTCTCCTGGATACCTGTTTATATAGATTCAAAGAAGCACTGTGTCGGATGATTGAATCAGCCTCATTGTTTGAATAATAAGTGAATCCGGGCGAATAACTCAGTTCTGCTCCTGATGTCTTCCCCTGTGCCCGCAGAGACAACCGTGGAGAGACCACAGTGATCCATGCCGATCCTTGATCTTCATCAGATAGAAACACATTGTCGGTATAGGACTCGCTTACCGTTAAACTCGGAGCCAGAGTTATTCTGTGTCTTGAAAACGCCGACTTGGATACAAGACCGGATGCAAGCAAAAAAAACATACCTATGACTACTGCCTTTCGCATGATGAACATCCTTTTTTTAGGGAACTATCAGGGTATCATCTCGCTTCAGCACTATATTTTTGGCTGTGGGCTTGCCTTCGATCAAATCGTCGATGTCTACCTCTATTCTCTCTTCCCTGCCGGCCGTGTGACGCAAGAGAACGATATCGTCTTTGTCCGCCCACTCGGTAAAGCCGCCTACCTGGGCAATAGCCTGGATAATGGTCAGCCTTTTCTCAAGGGGATAGGCTCCTGCAGAGGCGACCTCGCCGATAATGTAAAACTGATAACTGCCTTGTGCTTTGATAATTACCGTAACCACCGGCATTTCCACGTATTCGCTCAATTTTTCTTCGACCGTCGCACTCAATTCCATCGGCGTTTTTCCTGCGGCCTGGACATCACCAATCAATCGCATCGATATCCTGCCGTCTATCCGGACAAAAGTTTCCGCGGTCAGCTCCGGCTCCTTCCAGACATTGACTTCCAGAACATCGCCTTTTCCTATCAAATACTCTTCATACTGGCCGTCTTCCTGAACACTTGCTTCCTTTGTGTTTTTTTCAGCCAGGCCCAATGAATTGAGGCCAACAACAAAGCAACATGCCACCAAGATGTAAATCATCCTTCTTCTAAGTGTCTTCATGCCCTCTCCTTTTCATTTAGACAACCCATGCATCCTGTTGAGTTTATTGGTTTTATATTACAGGTTCACTCAAACGATCTTTCTTCTTGTCTATCCCCAAAAATCGGACCTGTGCGGTTGACAGTAGAGGCGCAGCATGCTGCGCCCTGAACGTCAAAAGTCAAAATCTCATCTTGATCAAACTGGCAGTTGTGGACTTCGAGCCAATAGAACAACATCCTGGCTCCGTATTCTTATATATATTAAATAATTATATGTCAGGCCTGCCAGAGGCAGGGCTGACCTCTGATCTCTTCTTCCGGCACTCTCCTCTCTGACCCGTCTACCTCCCTCCTTCACCCACAAGTACGGTTTTTACGGTCTTGAGGGCGATGTAGATATCGAAAAGCAGGGATAAGTTCTTGATATAGAACAAGTCATACTCGAGTTTTTTCAGGGCGTCCCCCTCGGTGCATCCATAGGGATAATTGACCTGGGCCCAGCCGGTGATGCCCGGCTTCACCGTATGCCGCTCGCCATAGTAGGGCAGTCTTTCCTTCAACCGCTCCACAAACTCGGGGCGTTCAGGTCTTGGGCCGACAAAGCTCATCTCCCCTTTGAGAACGTTCCAGAATTGGGGCAACTCATCAAGGCGGAATTTTCTGAGCAGATGTCCGACCCCTATGATCCTGGGATCTTTTTCTGCGGCCCAGACCGCTTCACCTTCTTTCTCGGCGTCCTGACGCATGGTCCTGAACTTGACTACCTGGTATTCTTTTTCCCGCTGCCCGGTTCTGGTCTGCCGGAACAAGGCAGGACCCTTGGAGGTCCATTTCACAGCCAGGGCGATAGCCCCCATCAGCGGAGCCGCCAGGATCAAGCCAAAGCCGGCAAAGATAACATCCAGAATCCGTTTGCCCACCAGCGTGGCTTTGTGCCGTCGAAACCCTTTGGAAAAGATGAGCCAGCTCGGAGGGGTCTTGGTGGCCAGGACTTTGCCGCTGAGCAGTTCATAAAAGGAGATCCCTTCCAAGACCTTGATACCTTGAAGCCTGCAGCTGAGAAGATCCCGGATCGGGGAACGTCCACGCCGCTCCTGCAAGGCCATGATTATCGAGCCCGCCCCTAAAAGCCCGGCACAGGTGCACAACCTGGAATAATCCGGAAAATGCTCGACTCCTAAGTCTTCAGCCAGACCCGAGGAGGTGGGGTTGGAAAAAATACCTGCGATTGAAAACCCCGAATCCAGTACCCCGACCTCCTGGCTGATCAACCTGGCCAGTTCACCGTCTCCGATGAGCAGGATCTTTTCATTGAATAATTGGTGCCTGCACAGGAACCGATAGAGATACCTCCAGGAGACCAGAAAAAACAAAAGGAAGATAAGGCCGATGAAAAAGACGCCCTGGCGCAGGATGAGTTCAGGAAAAAGATAATAAAGCGCAGCCAGGATCAGACAGGCCACGCCAATGGCCTGGACGATGTGCATACTCAGCTCAACGAGAGAAGTCCGCTTACTGAAATCATAAAGGGCATTGTAGTAAAGGCTGGACTGGAGCACAGCAGTGATGATCAAGACCCGGGTCCAAACATTGACCCGAAGGATTTCTTCTTCCGGAACAAACCACTGTTCCGTCAGGGTGATGGCGCACCAAATCCCCAGAAAAATGAGCCCGCTTTCTCCAAAGAAGAAAAGGAAGTTTCTAATAGGGTAAAATTTATTGAAGATTTTAAGCATGGAGTGTATTGTTCGTTTTTTTCAATCCCTCAACCATCCTGCCCGTGTCCGTATCCATACCCGTATCCATAGCAGTAGCCGTATTCATCACCTTTGTGATGTCTTTTCGAACCCTTGTACAGTTTGGACGAATTCTTGTCTTCGTTGAGAATGATGCCCATGAACTTGTCTTGGGAAAATTTCTCCATCGTGGATTTGGCGATGTCTCGCGGGGTGGAGGCCCGGCGGACCACAAGGAACACCCCGTCCACTTCGTTGCCCATGATCGATGATTCCGGGGCCAATTCTATGGGCGGGCTGTCGAAAATGACCACTCGATCGGGATACCGGTTCCGAACCTCGGACACCAGGGCCTTCATTTTGTGCGAGGCCAGAAGCTCTGCAGGATTGGCCGTGGACTCGCCTGCGGGAAGGATAGTCAGTTTCCCGATGGAAGTCTTGAGCAGAAGTTCATGCAAAGGGACACCTTCTCTGAGGTGAGTGGACAACCCCCTTTTTGTCCCCTTGTTGAGGCCGAAGATTGTATGTATCTGAGGGTTGCGAAGGTCTGCATCCACCAGCAAGACATATTCGTCCAGGCCCTGGGCTATGGTGGCCGCAAGATTGGAAGCGACAAACGACTTGCCCTCGCCTTGAAGGGCGCTGGTGATAAGGACGGTTTTCGGAGCGGCGCACTCTGCCGGTCTGGTGATCCGGGACCGGAGGAAGCGGAACTGTTCTGCTATGGGTGAACCGGGGCGCCCCAGAACGACCAGTTCATTTCATTGCTGAGGTCGAAGTCAAACAGGGTTATGTCTGTCTCCGGCTGCGGTTCATCGCCAAATCTTTCTGCTTTTTCAAGGGCTTGATAAATTTTTCCCATTACACTGTCACCTTTTTGTTTGTCTGTCCAAGCACTCTGAATCAGAGAAGCTGGGTATAATTGCATACCTACTTGCGTAATTTGTTATTGGCCTTTTTCTCTACCAGAGGCAGGCTGACTACGACCTTTGCACCCAGAGAGGATTCCACCTCTTCAACCGTGTAAAAGCCTGGATCCAGGGTTTCCCTGACAAAGGCCAAGCCGCCGCCCAAACCGAAGCCGAGCATCGCGGCCATAACCATAATCTTCTTCACATCAGGCTTGAAGGGTCTTCCTGGCGGCCTGGCCGAATCAATGACCCGGAACTGCTCTCCTTTTTGACGTTTTTCCAGTTCCTCTGACATTTCAGCACTGAGTTGTTTGCTCAAAATATCTGAGTACCGTCCACGTACGGTTCCGTAATTTCGCTGGAGATTTTTCAACTCCAGTTCCACCTCCGGTGTCTGCTCCACTCGAGCCTGATATTCTTTAATCTCGGACTTCAGCTCACGGATCTGCCTTTCATACTTGGCTATCCTGGCGTTGATCCGATCCAGCTGCTGCTCAAGCATGATATTCGGTGACGTATCCGGTATACCCAACTCATCCTGCAGGGCTTCATCCGTAGCATTTGCATCATCTCTTTTTTCTTCCTGCTGTAATTTTTCAATATTCCGTTTCAAGGCCCGCACATCTGGGTGCTTATTCGTGTACTTCAACTTTAGGATCCTTAAGTGATTCTTGAGATTGGACAGCTTGTCTCCACCAGAATCCTCGATTTGATATTCGTTGTTTTTTAGATTGTTACGGATCATCATGGCCTGCTGCTGCTCCACGGAAAGGCGGTTTTCCAGGTTGTTGATCTCATCACGTTTTTGGCTCAGAATATTCAAATTGGACTGAAGCTGGCTGGGCAGGCGGCCTTTATGCTTCTGCTTAAACTCCTGGAGGGCTCGTTCTCTTTCAATGAGATCACGACGTATGCGATTGACCTCTGTTTCCAGAAAATCCGTTGTCCCCATGGCCATTTCTTCCCGAAACTTCAAATTGTGTTCGATGAATTGCGAGGCAACTGCGTTGGCGACATCTGCCGCTACCTGCGCTTCCGGCCAAACACAGCTCACTTGAAAAGATTTATTTCTGGAGGTCAGATTCACATTGATTCTTCCGCGCAATGTATTGACCTTCTGGGTCATGGAAAATTCCTTGTCGGAATCGTCAGGTTCATCCCCGCTGAGCTGGATCAGGCTCATGACCTTTTTTTTGGCCTTGAGGAGCATATTGGGCTCTACTTCCAGCTTTTGACTGAAAAGATCGAGCCTGGTGATGAGATTTTCCATATTCGTCCGACTTTTCACTTGCTGGGTGATCGAATTCAGCCTGGAGCGCAATGATTCTGTTACAGTGGACTGCACAAAAGACTGAGGAACCCGCTGGGACTCGATCAAGATGAGTGTTCTGGCCCGGTACATCTTTTGGCGGGTAGAGGCGTAACCTGCAGCACAGATAAGCACCAGACAAAGCGGTATAACGATCCACCATTTTCGGCGCCAGGCAAGCTCGAAATAGGGTTGAAATTCGATTTTGGGTATGTTTAGCATAACATTTTTAGGCGCTTAGCAGAATTTTCAAAACAACATGTTGGTCTTTACAAATTTACGCGTGATTCAGTGCAAGCTGCCCCGAAGGGGCCTTTTTTTCAGCACAGTGTCGCGGAAAAAGCATAGGCCTTATACGTTAAGTTCTGTCATAAAAAACCAGAATTTTTAACCACAAAGACACAAAGGTCACAAGGGGAAGAATAATCAAAGCGG
>CAZUMF010000065.1:0-18102 GCA_964621385.1 uncultured Desulfohalobiaceae bacterium | reverse complement strand
TATGCCCTGGAGCACAACGTCCACAGGCTCGCCGAAGACCACGCCAATGCCGAGCGACTGGCCCAGGGCTTGGCCCGGGTCGAGGAGATCCGCGTGGAACCGGCTGCCGAGCGGACGAATATGGTCTTTCTCTCGATGGAGGCCGAACAGGCTGAGGGCTTGCGCGCCGCCCTCAAGCAGCAGGGCATCCTCATCCAGGGCCGCGGCACGATCCGTCTGGTCACGCACCTGGATGTCAGCGCCGCGGACATTGAGACGGTTCTTGCCGCCTTTGAGTCCTTTTTCCGGAAGGGGGCAGGTTGAGAGTCTTCATGATGCGTGATTCCAATTTCGAAGGGCACCTCGAGCCCTTTAGGCTGCGCGAAGGCTTTGGGAGGGATGTTTCAGGCCATGATCCAGGTTTTCATGGCGGACAGTTCCCGGGTCCAGTCCGCTGAGAGTCTGATTGCCAAAAAGTGCGCGAAGAGTTCGTCCAGAACCTGGAGACTTTTTTCGAGAAGATACATTTTTTCAAGAAACCTGGCATCCGGATCTTCCCCTTCCTCCAGCTTCATCTCCACCTTGGGGGTCTTGACGCTGGTCAGACTGAAATCTTCGGCTTTGAGCTGCATCTGCCAGGCGTGTTCATCCTGCTCCATCCTGATCCTGGCCTGATTCACTTTTTTTCCGATCTGCAGGCCGAGTTTGGCCTCGCGCAATTCAGACATGGGACCGCTGCTCACGGCCGTGTCCAGGGACGTTCCTTCCCCGCCCAGGACGGTGATGCGTTGTTCCAGGAAAACGGCAACCGTTTCTGCGTCTTTCGTGTGAAAAACGCCGTTTTTCACCTCGCTGAAATACCAGAGCCAGGTCAAAAAATCCCGGCCGATAAAGGGTGCCAGGGTCTCGGCTTTGTGGAGGTCCAGGGCGGTGTTCTGCATGAGCGGTGATCCTTATCAGACAGTAAACAGGGCTGGTTCGTATTCGTTCAACTGCCGGCGCTTGTCCTCCTCCTGCAGCCTCTCCCAGGCCAGGAAGAAGGGGGTCAGGGGTTCCAGGTGCAGCTTGAAGGTCAGGGTGAACAGATCTTCAAACAACAGGCGCATCTTGTCCTGGGTGCCGGCAAACAGGACCCGGTTCGTCCTGGGGTTCCAGACCACATCAAAGACGGCGGGGACGGGAAGGGTGCGGGTCAAGAGGCGAAGGCGCACCTGCTCCCGCAGCTCTTGTTTTTGTTCCCGGCCGATGAATTTTTTCCCCTGCTCTTTGACCCGGGCGGTCAGTTCCTCGAAGGCCTGCTGGTAATGCTTTTTAAAAACGGCCGGGGATATCCGGCGGGTGTCCACCCGCAGGGCAAAGGCCAAAAATTCACCCTTGTGCACCGGGGCGCTGTTCCAGGCGGTGTCAAGCATGTTGTCGATGCTCACCCAGCCGAACGATCGTTCTTCACTGGAATGGTCAATATCCTGAAAACTGTGTTCCTGAAGGAGATCACTCACCTGGGGCCACAATCCCTTGGGGATCTCATCAATGACCCTGTATCTGACAAAGGAGGCGCCGGCTGAAAGGAATCCCATAATCAGACCCCGTTTGTGTAAGCAAAAAAGTGGCAGCTCTTCACTGCAGTTGGCAGCGGTTCGTGCCCGCTATCGCCGAAGCCGGACATTTCAGTTGAGATCAGGCCGTTTCTCAGGTAAGATAGAGAGCGGAACTTCGAATCAGAACGCGATCCCAGTCTGCATGGAACCCAAACCGCCTGACGAGGCCCCAACCATGGATCATCCGGCCTATCTTCAACTCACGTCTCGGGAATTGCTGGACAAAACACAGCATGGATTGAGCAGACTGGAAAACTGCCGCCTGTGTCCCCGGCAGTGTGCGATAAACAGAGTAGATGGGGAAACGGGTTTTTGTCAAACAGGGCGTTGGAGCCGTCTGGCTTCGTATCAGCTCCATTTTGGCGAAGAGGCCCCGTTAGTGGGGAAGACGGGGTCCGGGACGCTTTTTTTCAGCGGCTGCAACCTCGGCTGTGTGTTTTGCCAGAATGAAGACATCAGCCAGAATATTGCTTCCGGCCGGGAGGTCCAGCCCGGCCAGCTGGGGGCGGCCATGCTGCAGCTCCAGGAGAAAGGCGCCCTGAATATCAACCTGGTCACCCCGACCCATGTGGTCCCCCAAATCCTTGAGGGCCTTGTCCAGGCCAGAGAAGGCGGGCTTCGCCTGCCTCTCGTCTATAACTGCGGCGGCTACGAAAACCTGGCAACCCTGCAATTCCTGGACGGGGTCGTGGACATGTACATGCCGGATATCAAGTTTTCGGATTCCGGGGCTGCGGAAAAATACTGCCGGGCAGCCGATTACCCGGCCAGGGCCAGGGCAGCCCTGCGGGAAATGCACCGCCAGGTGGGGGATCTGGAAATCGATGCCCGGGGTGCGGCCCGCAGGGGGCTGCTGGTCAGGCACTTGCTCATGCCGGGGGGATTGGCCGGATCCGAGCATTGGTTTGCGTTTCTGGCGCAGGAGATTTCCCGAAACACCTATCTGAATATCATGGATCAGTACCGCCCCTGCGCCCAGGCCAACCAGTATCCGGAGCTGCGATCCATGATCAGCCGGGAAGACCATGAACAGGCCCTCCGGCTCGCCCGCAGTTTCGGTCTCCAGCGCCTGGACCGCAGGGAGGACAGAAATCTGAACGCGCTGTTCAGGATGGTAAAACAGGTTTAGACATATCGGTTCATCGCTGTCATAGAAAACAAGAATATGTGTTGCTCCGATGCAGTTGAAGTCCTTGTCATAGTAATTGGAAATTTCAAATTTCGAAGTAAATCTGGACCATTAGGTTGCGGGGTAGCCTGCTTTGGAGTTTTTTTGTGACATTTTGGACCAAAAATGGATACTGATCCAGAAAGCGGTCCAACAGCAAAGACGTTGTATTTTCAAATGCGTATAAAACCCTGAGACAGGCACGCTGGATCAGTATGGATCAGTATGGATCAGTATGGATGGTGATACCCAAAAAATGTACATTGTGATGGTCGGCCTGCCGGCGATGGGCAAATCCACGATCGCGGCCCGGATTAAAGACAGCCTGCTGGCCGAGGACACCCCGGCCGAAGTCTTCAACAACGGCGATCTGCGCCGTCGGATGATCCAGGGGAATACCTCCCGGGCCGATTTTTACGATCCGGACAATACAGAGGGGGCGGCCCTCCGGGAAAAAATCGCCCGGACCAATCTGGAAAACGCCAGGACCTTCCTCAGGGAAGAGGGGGCCATCGCTATTCTGGACGCCACCAATGTCTCGCGGCAACGGCGGTTGCTGGTCCAAAACCTGCTCAGTGATTATCCGGTTCTCTTTGTGGAATGCGTGAACAACGATCAGGAAATCCTGGAGGCCAGCATCGCCCGGAAGGCCACCCTGCCCGAATTTCGCCGTTTTTCCTTTGACCAGGCCGTGAAGAGCTTTCACCAGCGCATCGCTTACTACCAGGAAATTTACGATCCCTTTTCCGATGAACGGAACCATGTCCTCGTGGATTCCCTCAACAACCAGATTCTCAAAATTTCCTTGACCGACACCCTCCCCTATTTCGACCAGATACGGGACATCATTTTGACCACCACGGTCAGCAATCTCTACCTGGTGCGGCACGGTCAGACCCATGACAACCTGGCCAACAGGATCGGCGGGGATGCCCGCCTGACCCCCCACGGCATCGGCCAGGCCAAATCCATGGCAGAGGCCTTTCAGTCGATAACCACGCCCTATATCTTTTGCGGTCCGAAGATCAGGACCATTCAGACGGCCCAGATTATCAGAAAACGGCAGGGTCTGGACTGCGGGGTGGTGCCCCTGCCGGAGTTCAGCGAAATCGATGCCGGGGTCTGCGAGGGGATGAGCTATCAGGAGATCAAACGGGACATACCGGACATTTATCAGGCCCGGATTCAGGATAAATACTACTATGTGTATCCGGAGGGAGAAGGCTATGTGACCATGAAGGATCGGATCAACCGGGGCATCAAAAAGGCGCTTTTCTTAAGCGCCATGGCCGAGCACATCATCATTGTCGGGCATCAGGCCGCGAACCGGATGATCCTGTCTCATTTTCTCTATCGCCGGGAGCAGGACGTTCCCTATATCTATGTCCCTCAGAATCGGTACTACCATATCGTTTCAACCCAGATCAAACGGCTCATCGAGCTCAAAGAACCGGAATGAAAGGAATCAGAGCACCGCTTCCACGGCCTGAAGCACCCGGTCCGTGGTCAGGCCGAAATAGGCAAACAAGTCTTTTCCTGGGGCGGATTCTCCAAAACGGTCGATTCCCAGGACCACCCCCTTGCAGCCTGCATATTTGTACCAGGGGGCGGTAACGCCGGCCTCCACCACCACTCTGGCTTGAATCGCCTCCGGGAGCACCTGGTCACGATACCCGGGGTCCTGCTCTTCAAAGACCTCCAGGCAGGGCATGGAGACGACCCGAACCCCGCGGCCTTTTCTGCTGCAGGCGAGTGCGGCCTCCACCGCCAACTCCACCTCCGAGCCCGTGGCGATGATGATCGCTTCCAGGGGGTACTCCGCTTCCCTGAGGATATAGCCGCCTCGGTCGATGGCCTGGATGGCGGCTTCATCTCTTGGCTGGAATCGGGTGGCCTGCCTGGTCAGGACCAGGGCTGCGGGACCGGTGGCTCGGAGCAGAGAGGCCTTCCAGGCCACACCGCATTCCACGGTGTCGCAGGGCCGCCAGACATGGAGATTGGGAATGAGCCGCAGGGATGCGGCCTGCTCGATGGGCTGGTGGGTGGGACCGTCTTCGCCGACACCAATGGAATCGTGGCTCAGCACGAAAATGGTGTTGAGCTTCATCAGGGCGGACAGCCTAATGGCATTCCTGGCGTAATCCGAAAACACGAGGAAGGTCCCGCCATAGGGGGTCAGGCCTCCATGCAGGGCCAGGCCGTTCATGATTCCGGCCATGGCGAATTCCCGCACCCCGTAATGGATGTAGTTGCCGGCGAGGTTGGCCCGGCTCAGGCTGGTGGCCCCGGACCACTGGGTTTGATTGGAACCGCTCAAATCGCTGGAGCCGCCAAGCAGTTCCGGAAGCATGGGAGCCAGTCCTTCGAGCACGACTTTGGAGGCTTTCCGGGTGGCCATGTCCAGCCCGTCCCTGGCCAGAGAGGCGATGAACAGGTCCGCCTGCTCGGCAAAGCCCTCCGGCAGCTGCCGGCTCATGACTCTGGTGAACTCTGCCGCCAGATGGGGCAGGTCCTGCTGATAGGCCTGAAAGCGGGCCTCCCAGTCTTTCTGCAGGGCGTCGCCCTTTTCCCGGGCATTCCATTCCCGGCTGATGGCCTCCGGAATGACAAAAGGGGGGGATTCCCACTCCAGCTCCGCCCGGGCCGCCTGGATTTCAGCATCGCCCAGAGGCGCTCCATGGGTTTTGTGGCTGCCCGCCAGGGTCGGGGCCCCGAATCCGATGGTGGTCCGGCAGCAGAGCAGACTCGGCTGTTCGGTGTTTTGCCGGGCCTCGTTCAGGGCCCGGGTGATCTGGGCCGGGTCGTGCCCGTCCACCTGGGCAATGACCTGCCAGCCGTAGGCTTTGAAACGCTCGGCCGTGTTGTCCGCAAACCAGGTGTCTACCGGTCCGTCTATGCTGATCCCGTTGTCGTCATACACGGCGATGAGCTTGCCCAGTCCCAGGGTCCCGGCCAGGGAACAGGCTTCGTGGGAGATCCCTTCCATGAGGCAGCCGTCGCCGACAAACACGTAGGTCCAATGATCCACCAGGCAATGGCCCTTCTGGTTGTAGCGCCCAGCCAGGATCCGTTCGGCCAAGGCCATGCCCACGGCGTTGCTCAGGCCCTGTCCCAGAGGCCCGGTGGTGGTCTCCACGCCGGGAGCAAGGCCGTATTCCGGATGTCCCGGGGTCTTGGAGTGCAGGCTCCGGAAGTGCTGCAATTCTTCAAGGGGCAGATCATAGCCTGTGAGATGGAGCAGGGAATAGAGGAGCATGGACCCGTGTCCGTTGGAGAGGACGAAGCGATCCCGGTCCGGCCAAAAGGGATCACTGGGGTTGTGCCGCAAAAAATCGTGCCAGAGGACTTCAGCGATATCCGCCATGCCCATGGGCGCCCCGGGGTGTCCGGAGTTGGCTTTCTGGACGGCGTCCATACTCAGGAATCGGATGGCGTTGGCTCGTTGTCGGCGTGTGGGCATGTCGCAACCCCCATGAGTATTGAAGATTGAAGAAAGAATATGGAAAAGTGACCAGTGCTGCACGCAAGGGTCTGCGTGTTCGTGCACAAAGCGCCATTGAATCCGTATGGCTTGACGGGGATTGCTGTCTGGGCGTAAAACCAAGCAACCGGGCGTTGGACAGCCCTGGCTGTCGTTTCACAGGGCGCACACAACACAGCCCGTTCCGTCCTCCGGATAATGGGAGATGGGCCGAGAGTCAATCTTTTTTTTCCGGCACCGGGCCGCCGGGACCAATCAGGAGTTCTTTGCATGACTGATCAGCGCTTTATCCTTTCGCCGTCCCTGCTGTCTTCTGACTTCAGCCGCCTGCAGGAGGAGCTGGCCGCTCTGGAGCAGGCCGGTCTGACCTGGGCCCACTGGGATGTCATGGACGGCCATTTTGTCCCGAATATCACCTTTGGGGCCCCGGTGATCGCCAAATGCCGCGCTAGGAGCAGCCTGTTTTTCGATGTCCACCTCATGATTGAACAGCCCGGTGTCTATCTGGACGATTTCGCCCGGGCCGGGGCCGATCTCATCTGTGTCCATGCCGAGGCCGTCCGGCACCTGGAACGGGTGGTGAGCCGGATTCAGGAGCTTGGCAGCAAGCCGGCCGTAGCCCTGAATCCCCACACCCCCCTCACCATTCTCGAATATGTGCTCCCCCAGTTGTTTATGGTCCTGGTCATGAGCGTGAACCCGGGTTTCGGGGGCCAGGGGTTCATTCCCTTCAGCCTGCAAAAGATTCAGGATCTCAAACAAATGATCAAGGACCGGAGGGCCGGGACGCTCATCCAGGTGGACGGCGGCGTGGATCTGGACAACGCCAAGGCCATAGTGGACAGCGGGGCTGATGTCCTGGTCTCGGGTTCCGCCTTTTTCCGGCATCCGCCCTATGATCGCCGCTTCCAGCAGTTTACAGCGGCTGCTCAAGCAGACAGCTCAGGATGAACCCGTAAAACCCGTCTCCGCCTTGGGACTGGAAGCGCCAGCCCAGATGGAGGGTGCAGGCCGAGCAGAGGGTGATCTGCCAGGCATAACCGGGAAACCAGGTGAATTCCGAGGTGGCCCGGCCTGTCTGCAGGCAGCCCGAGGCCTGGGAAAAGCAGCCGATTTCAAAGACCAGGCCGTGGGGGTTGAAGAAGACGTGTCTGTGCTGCCCTTCCCGGACCGTTTTGTAACGGCTGTGGGTGATGGGATTGCGGCAGCCGGCGCAGACCAAATGGTGGTCGTTTCCGGTGTCTTCGGGGAGGTCTTGTTCCTCGATTTCCGGAAGGTCCAGGGGGGCATCCGCCTGGCGCAGGGCCTGAAACGGAAATCGAAGTGCGTCTCTGTTGTGTCGTGTTTCAGGAAACGGATGCATACAGTCTCGATCCCTGCGAGAGACCCTTGGCCTGCATGGAGGTCTGGATCATCTCCAGGGTGGTGTTTTTGTGCAAGGCCCATTCCGGGGCCACGAGCTCTTCCCGGTGGGGGTCGCCGGTCAAGCGCTGGATGATGGTGCTTTCCGGCAGCAGGCTGAGAAATTCGCCCACAAGACAGGCATATTCCCGTTGCTCAAGACAGGTGTAGCGCCCCTGCTTGTAGAGGTTGTGCAGTCGGGTCCCCCGAATGACGTACAGCAGATGGATTTTCACGGCATCCACGCCGGATTCGGCCAGGAAGCGAGCCGTGTGCAGCATGTCCTCCCGGCTTTCTCCAGGGAGCCCCAGGATGACATGGGCGCAGACCGGCAGGCCGTGGGCCCGGCACCTGCTGAGGGCCTCCCTGAACTGGGCCGCGGTGTGTCCGCGGTTGATGAAGCGCAGGGTGTCGTCCCTGGCGGACTGCAGCCCAAGCTCCAGCCAGATCAGGCGCTCCCTGCCCAGCTGTTCCAGGTGCTCCAGCACCGCTTCCGGCAAGCAGTCCGGCCGGGTGCCGATGGACAGGCCCAGCACATCCTGATCGGCCAGGGCCTCAGCATACAACTGCTGCAGCACCGGCAGGGGGGCATAGGTGTTGCTGAACGATTGAAAATAGGCCAGGAATTTTTTGGCCTTGTAGCGTTGTGCGAGACGGGATTTGGCGACCAGGATCTGTGCGGTGATGCTCTGCATTTCTGCGGCGCCGGTCCCCGATCCCCTGGGGTTGCAATAGATGCAGCCGCCCCTGGCCAGCCGGCCGTCCCGGTTGGGACAGGTCATTCCGGCATCCAGGGTGATCTTTTGCACCCGGCAGCCGAATTGCTCCCGCAGGGAGGTGTTGAAATCACGATAGAGGGGCATAGTCTCCTGTCCAGGGTGCGTGATTGTCAGCCCTGCGGCTGGCAGGACTGAACAGGGGGCCTGGCACAGGGCAGTATACAAAGATCCGCAACAGCTTGCAAATGCTAGTCCGGATTTCGAGTGGAGCGACTCAAGAACAATGACCAACGACTATGAGGTGATCGTGATCGGCGGCGGACATGCCGGGTGCGAGGCCGCCCTGGCCTCAGCCCGCCTGGGGTGCCGAACCCTGCTGCTGACCATGAATCCGGACACCGTGGCCCATATGCCCTGTTCTCCCTCCATCGGTGGTATCGGCAAAGGCCATCTGGTCAAGGAGATCGACGCCCTGGGAGGGGAGATGGCCAAGGTCTGCGACGCCTCCGCGATTCAGTGCAAGCGGCTGAACACCAGGAAGGGGCCCGCGGTTCAAGGGACCAGGACCCAGAATGACAAAGTCCGCTATCGGACCCTCATGAAGCACGTTCTGGAAAAGCAACCCGGGCTGGACATCAGGCAGGCCCTGGTTCAGTCGCTGCACCTCGAGGGGGGCCGGGTGCGCGGGGTGACTGATGAAACCGGCTGCTGCACTCTGGCCGGGGCTGTGGTCCTGGCCGGCGGGACCTTTTTGCACGGCCTGGTGCATATCGGTTCGACCCGCATCCCGGCGGGACGGGCCGGGGAGTTCCCCTCCAACCAGTTGCCCGAGCAGCTCCAGGCCAGCGGCTTTACCCTCGGCCGGATGAAAACCGGGACCCCGGCCAGGCTGCACCGCCGCAGCATCGACTTCAGCCGGTTCGAGGAGCAGGGCGGGGATGCCGAGGCCCGGCCGTTCGGCCTGACGAGCCCGGGGTTCAGCCTGCCCCAGGTCAAGTGTTATTTCGGACGGACCAGTGCCCGGACCCACGCGATCATCCGCAAGAACATTCACTTGTCTCCCTTGTACGACGGGAGCATTTCCGGGATTTCCGCCCGCTATTGCCCCTCCCTTGAAGACAAGATCATGAAGTTTCCGGATCGGGAGTTCCACCATATTATTCTCCAGCCCGAAGGCCTGGAGACAGAAGAGATCTATGCCAGCGGGACCGGGAATTCCCTGCCCCTGGAGATCCAGTCGGCCCTGATCCAGTCGGTCCCCGGCCTGGAAGAGGCCGAGATTATTCGACCGGCCTACGCCATTGAATACGATTTTATCCAGCCGACTCAGCTGGAGAGCAGCCTGGAGACCAAACGCCTGGCCGGTCTGTTTCTGGCCGGGCAAGTCAACGGCACCTCAGGCTATGAAGAAGCCGCGGCGCAAGGCTTGTGGGCCGGGATCAACGCGGCGCTGTCCGTTCAGAAACGCCCGCCCTTCCTGCTGGACCGCTCCCAGGCCTATCTTGGGGTCATGATCGACGATCTCGTGCTCAAGGGGGTCGGCGAGCCCTACCGGATGTTCACCTCCCGGGCGGAGTACCGGCTGCTCCTGCGCGAAGACAATGCGGATGTCCGGCTCCTGCACCTGGGATTCCAGCTCGGCCTGCAGTCAAAGGACCATGTTGACGCCCTGGAAGAGCGCAATCATCAAATACAGGAGGAACTCAAGCGGCTGGCCTCGGTCAAGGTGTTCCCGTCCGAGACGGTGAACAGCCGGCTGGCCGCCATGGGTTCGGCTCCGCTGCAGGAGACGATCCCTGCGGGCAAGCTGCTCAAGCGGCCGGAAATGCATTATGATCAGGTGTGTGCCCTGGCGGAGACGGCGCCGGTGCTGTTCCCCCGGGTTCGGGAGCAGGTGGAGATCCAATGCAAGTACGCAGGCTATCTGCTCAGGCAGGCGGAAGCGATCAAAAAGTACAAGGCCATGGAAACGGCTGTCATTCCTGATGGTTTCGATTACCGTGGAATTTCAGGTCTGTCCAACGAGATGAAAGAGCGGCTCAGGGCCGTGAGTCCGCAGACCCTGGGACAGGCCTCGAGGATCCCGGGCATGACCCCGGCGGCCATGTCCCTTTTGCAGGTGTATATCAAGAAGTTCCGGGAGGAAAAACCGGACGCGGACGGCTGAACGATCAAGAGGCTTAGAACCGGATCTGCACCTGTTCCTGCCCCTTCCTGCCGGCCGTGACCTTGCCGATCAACCAGGCCTCCTGGTCCAGGGCCTTGAGCCGCTGCAGGATGTCTTCGGTCTGCTGTTTCGGACAGACGAGGACCATCCCGATGCCGCAGTTGAAGGTCTGCAGCATCTCCGGCCAGGACAGACCGCCCTGCTTCTGCAGCCAGTCAAAGATCGGGGGTTTGGGCCAACTGGGAAAATACAGCTCGACCTGAACCCCGTTGGGCAGTATCCGGGGCAGGTTGTCGTAGAATCCTCCACCGGTGATGTGTGCCATGCCCCGGATGTCAAAATCGCGGATGAGGTTGAGGATGCTTTTGACGTAGATCCGGGTTGGCTCCAGCAGGGCCTGGCCAATGGTCTGGCTGCTTCCGGGGAGCGTGTCCCCGAGCGGGTTTCCGTTTTCCCTGAGAATTTTCCGGATCAGGGAATA
Organism: uncultured Desulfohalobiaceae bacterium; assembly: GCA_964621385.1. Taxonomy (GTDB): domain Bacteria; phylum Desulfobacterota; class Desulfovibrionia; order Desulfovibrionales; family Desulfothermaceae; genus JAABTT01. The sequence continues at coordinate 7,108 of CAZUMF010000065.1, read as the reverse complement.
GCCGTTTGCATGCGGACCTGATGCGGCCAAACCGATCACCGCGTTGTTGATCCCGATATTGGAGCCGTCGATCACATTGGATTCGTCGACCAGGCCAACACAGAAACCGGAGAGGTCGTATACATTCGGGGCATAAAATCCAGGCATTTCAGCCGTTTCTCCCCCGAGGAGCGAACAGTTGGCCAGTCTGCAGCCCTGGGCGATGCCCGAAATAATGGCTTCGGCCTGGTCCAGGCGGAGCTGGTCCACGGCGAGATAATCCAGGAAAAACAGGGGCTGGGCCCCATGAACCACGATGTCGTTGACATTCATGCCCACCAGATCGATGCCGATGCTGTCGTGAGTATCCAGCTCAAAAGCCAGCTTGAGTTTCGTGCCCACCCCGTCGGTGGAGGACACCAGCAGAGGCCTGGACATGGCATGGAGATCGGGCTTGAACATCCCGGCAAAGAGCCCGATATCGCTGACCACCCCTTTGGTGTGGGTTGTTTCAGCAATGGGCTTGATGCGTTGGACCAGGCTTGCGGCGGATTCCAGGTTCACGCCGGCTTCTTGGTACGGCACGCCTCTTTTGTTCATGAACAGCCTCGTTGATGGTCAGAGTGTGGAGAAATTGTCTCCCGTTCCAATCTGCTTGTGCCTCTCAAGCGCTGCAAGGCGGCAGGCCATGGGTTTCCGGCAAAAGATTCGGATTGGACCGGGCAAGGCGAACCTCGTGAACCTGGAGAGTACAAATTTTTGAACCGAGTGGCAAGCCTTTTTCTCGGGCCGGGTTATAATTGACAGCCAAGCAGGTGTTTTTCATATTTCTTACGCGTCCGGCACCACAGCCGGTGCTGTGGCCGAGGCGACGCATGGCTGGGACCAGACCCAGGGACAGAACGCCAGGGGGGCGGGGTATGCAGGAAGCGAAACTGTGGGTGCAAAGCGGGGAGGACACGCTGCAGTGCCGGGCGTGCGCGCAGTACTGTCGGCTGAAGCCCGGTGAATACGGAATCTGCGGGGTGCGGGTCAATCACAAGGGGGTGCTCTCCACCCTGGTAGCGGACAGGGTGGCTGCGCTCAATGTGGACCCCATAGAAAAAAAGCCTTTGTTCCACTTTCAGCCCGGGAGTACCAGCCTGTCCATCGGGACCATGGGCTGTAATTTTTCCTGCACCTTTTGTCAGAATGACGCCCTGTCCCAGACCCCCAAGCGCACCGGCCGGGTGGGCGGCGAACGTATCAGCCCGGAGCAGCTGATTCACAGTGCAAAACAGGCCGGGTGCGCAAGCATTTCCTATACCTATTCCGAGCCGACGGTCTTTTTCGAGCTGATCCAGGCAAGCGCCGGTCTGGCAGTGGAGGCCGGGCTCAGCACGGTCCTGGTGAGCAACGGGTTCATGAGCAAGGACTGCCTGCAGGCGCTTCAACCTGTGGTGCAGGGCATTAACTGCGATCTCAAGGCCTTTCAAGACGATTTTTACCGGCACTATTGCGGGGGACGGCTCAAGCCGGTGCTCGCGAATTTACAGAGGTTCAAGGAAATGGGCTGGTGGCTGGAGGTGACCACCCTGATCATCCCGGGGCTCAATGATCAGGAACAGGAGCTCAAGGCCATGGCCGGGTTTATCCACAGCGAACTCGGACCGGAAACCCCCTGGCACCTGTCCCGGTTCCGTCCCTGCTACCGGATGCTCGACCGGCCGTCCACGCCGGTATCCACCCTGGAAAAGGCCTATGACCTGGGCAAGCAGGCCGGGCTGGCCTATGTCTATCTCGGCAATGTCCCGGGGCATGCCTCGGAGAGCACCCGCTGCCCGGAGTGCGGGCAGACGGTCATGGAGCGGCGGGGCTTTGCCACCCGGAAGACGGGGCTGCAGGCGGGCTGCTGTCCCGGCTGCGGGGCCTGGATCGCGGGATACGCGCTGTAAGGACGCAGCCGCGGCCGGATGCCAGGGAGAGAAAGATTTGCTCCGCGCCCGCTTCCGTCTCCGCTTTTCACGCTTCCGTCTTCACTTGACAGTTACGCCGTGACAAGATGACGTGACACGCGAAGACTCGCTTGAGTTAGGGAGTGCACAGAGAGCGGAAGGAGAAGAGAGGGTTCTTTTTTGGCCGTGTCGGAGAAAGGCAGGATACGGCCAAAGTGGCTCTCTCCGAGCTGTAGGCTCTCCGAGCCGGCCTCCGGCCCATAGGGCCTACGCCCCGGAGGGAAGCCGCCCTGACGGGCAACCAGAGCATGTATTGTAAAAATGAATCTTCTCTCCTGAGGCTCTCTGAAAAAAAATCTCTCTTTATTCGCGTCTATTCGCTTGATTCGCGGGCAGTCAGTCTTTTTTCATTATCAAAATATCCGTGGAAGACTCCCCATTTGTCGGATGAACCTGAAATTTGTCCTTGCAGGTTGGGGCGCTTTTCTTTATATTTTGAGGTTACGGGAAGTGGCGCAGTCTGGTAGCGCACCTGCCTTGGGAGCAGGGGGCCGCCCGTTCAAATCGGGCCTTCCCGACCATACAATTCAAGGTGTTACTTTAACCGGGTGACACCTTTTTTTGTGATTTTTGCTCTCTCCCGGCCAACCGTTCCTGCTTCTCAAAGCGCTTTACCCTTAGGGAGGTCCATATGCCCTATGTTTTGATTATTGACGACGACGCGATGATCCGGAATTTGCTCTGCGAGATTTTCGCCAGAGAAGGCTATCAAACAGCAGGGGCCGCCAATGGGAAGGAGGGCCTCAAGATGTATAGGGAGCGTCCGGCCGACGTGGTTGTCACGGATATGATCATGCCGGAAATGGAAGGGCTGGAAACAATCATGGCCATCCGCAAGGACAATCCAGAGGCCAAAATTATCGCCATCTCCGGCGGCGGGCGGGATTCCCCGGACGATTATCTGGTCCTGGCCAGGGGTTTCGGCGCAAACGCCACCTTCACCAAGCCTGTGGAGCGTCAAGCCCTGTTGACCGCAGGACGTGAGCTGCTGGCCTGAGGGGGGGCTTTGAATGCAGGAGGAGGAGTGTTCTGCGCCAAGGTCCCTTTTTCAAAATTTTCCCATTTTCTGCCGGGCACGAAATGGGAAAATTTATACAGAACATGACCGGCACAAGCTGTATAATTTTTATTGTTTTTTTTTCAATAGTCAATATTCAATAGTCAATTCAAAGGGGACGGTGGTCAACGAATAAAGTCTGCATCCAGCAAAAGAAATGCCCATAGTGGAATATGACAGACATTGCCCCACTTGAAGGAATCTCGAGTCACGAGCAGCCCCCTGCCGACTCCTTTAGCAATACTCTGCTCATCCCAGCCCGACACTCGTTCCTGATACTTGACCTCCACACCGAAAGGCTCTCCTGACAGGCCGTTCAAACAGACAAAATCCACTTCTTTTCCTTTTTTCGATCGAAAATAATAGAGCCCTTCCAGTGAGCCCTGGCTGGCCCATCGATTTGCCAAGGGCCGAATAAGATGGACGGCTGCCGCCTGTTCTGCCAAAGCGGCCATGTGGATTGAAGATAATCCGGCTTGATCTGCAATGATCTTCCACAGCACAGGGTCAATGGCATAAAATTTCTTTTCTCGCTTTGGGTAGGGCCGGCGATTGGCAAGATCAATGCATGGAACTTCAAATCCCAAGAACGACGCGGCAAAGATTTCCAGATAGTCCTGCACCACGGCATTGGAGTGACAACCGGTGTCCTGTGTGAGTGAATTGTAGCTTACAGGCACGCCGACAACGGTATAAAGCTTTCGCATCAGACCCATAAACAGGGAGACATTTCGCCTCAGTTTCTCAAACTCACTGAACATTACCGAGCGATACACGCTGAGCGCTTCAACAGAGACATTTTCTCCTTTGACCAGATCTGATACAACCATGGGAAATCCACCCCAATACAGATACTTTTCCAAGAGTTCTTGATAACGGCCCTTCTGAATGATCACCTCCATTTCAAATCTATGAAATGCGGTTTCATCGCCAAGGATCATTCCTAACGAACCCTGGAAGGGTTCAATTCCAAACGCTCGACAAAACGCTTGGAAATTCAGAGGGAGAAAGGCATAGTCAAACCCTTTGCCCCTTCGTCCAGGCATTCGTTCATAGCCACGCTTGATCTCCACGGCGGATGAGCCTGTGAGCATCAGGCAAATATCTTCGAGTCGTCCAGCATCCACCAGAGACTTCACCGCTCTTGGCCAATCCTGTACTGCCGTAATCTCGTCCAGCAGAAGATAGCCATGCTCATTTCGAATATTGAGGGCATTGGCAAACGCGCTGATGAGGTCCATCAATTCTCGAAAATCGAGAATGTCATCACACGGGTAGTAGGCGATGCTTCTCGGAGGGACGCCTGAAGCGATAAGATCCCTGATCAAAAGCTTGAGTTCGGTCGTCTTTCCCACTTGTCGGGGGCCTCTGATAATGCTTATAGAACCAGGGGGCATGTTTTCTGGGCCAGTCAATCCAGGGCTTAAGTGTCTGAATGAAAAACCGGCCGAACCTAGCTGTTTCAAAAAACGGTCCCCACGTTCCCAGTCGGGCTCAGACCACCAGGGCGATCGGCTGATGATTCTTTCCAAATAATTCATGCCTGTCTTCTCGTTTTATGCCTGAGTTGTCTCAATGAAAAAATGGACATCCACGTCTCAACACATAGCACTCGAAATTTACCTTCAATACTTATTAAAAGTCTACCACTTTTAATAAAAAAGGCAAGCAAAACAAGCAGGCAAAATCTCGCCAAAGCCTTTTGCTTCAAGGGGAAAAGGGAACCCATGGAAGAGAGGAGAATGATGGGGATTGCACCATCATCACCCGCCGCACCGATGCCGCCTGAAAGGTGATCAGAGGTGACGGGACGGAAGACGGAAGCGGGCGGTTCAATGTCTTCTTTCTTCTGTATTGGGTTGCGGGCGAAGCCTGTGTGTGAAAGACTACCCAAAACTCACTGACCTGAATTTTCAAAAAATTTCCTTGCACACTTGACAAGCAAAAATGGAAGTGCAAAGATTCGTTCAATTTATTTTCAGAGTTGCATTCAACGCATCTTCTGCGGCTGCTGAACGGCCCGAGCCATTTGGATACTCCCCCTGCTGCCCGAACACCGCCTGCTCCAGCTCGACCCGAACCGACTTCCGCCGCCGGCTTATCAGATATGGAATTTTCAGCTCGTTGATCGTCATGACGCACCTGCAAAAAGTCGGCAGCAAACGATTCAAGCGACTCAATATCGTAGAATGATCTGGATTTACTGACTTCTGACGCTTGCCGCGGCGTAGCTTCTTAGCGTAGCCGGGTCTGACTACTGATCTCTGGCGGATGCAAAAAGATTTTTTGCAAGCCGCATCCGTCATCACCCCGATGGCCCTTTCATAAGGAGGAATACCAGCATGGCCCTCGAACGATCGAACAAAAGAACGAATCGATAAGTATATGAAAAATGGAGTGGTTAACGGATTTTTTTGCGACCCCTTTTCTGTGGGAGATTACTAGATTTCAAAAACCATTTTGATTTATTGAGGAAACATTGAGTTCAAACATCAAAACTCAAGGAGAAATGCCTATGGAAACATGCCGCAAATGGCGATTACAGATTTCAACCCTGCAAATGCCTATGGATTGCGGTCCCTGGGGGGCGGCTCTTTGAAACGGAGACCTGACGAAGAAGGGATTGAGACGAAACAATTCAGCATGAGAAATATCATCCTTGAAATGAAACTTTGAAACGGAGACCTGACGAAGAAGGGATTGAGACTCGTGTCATTGGAGACTTCAGTCGTGATATTCGCTCCGCTTTGAAACGGAGACCTGACGAAGAAGGGATTGAGACCAAAATAGCCAGATGATCCACTAACATACACACTGAACACACTTTGAAACGGAGACCTGACGAAGAAGGGATTGAGACCAATCACCCAGAAATCATCCTGAGTGAATTCTTTATTCTTTGAAACGGAGACCTGACGAAGAAGGGATTGAGACAATCTCCGGACTATCTTCATAGCAACGCCGTGTTATTTCACTTTGAAACGGAGACCTGACGAAGAAGGGATTGAGACGGAGCGGCGATGTACCAGAACCTCATCTCCTCCATCTCTTTGAAACGGAGACCTGACGAAGAAGGGATTGAGACTTGTTGCTGATACCCATGTTTGGCCCGGTCGGTCCTGAACTTTGAAACGGAGACCTGACGAAGAAGGGATTGAGACATTGGGCCTACAAATACACCCGCCAAGCGGGTGGGCCGCTTTGAAACGGAGACCTGACGAAGAAGGGATTGAGACATAATAATATACAGACCGGCAATAAGATACAAATACCTTTGAAACGGAGACCTGACGAAGAAGGGATTGAGACTTGAACTTCTCTGAATACTTGTCTTTGGATATACTCTCTTTGAAACGGAGACCTGACGAAGAAGGGATTGAGACAGTGAGATTTTCACCGGAGCTTGTGCGCGGCGGCGGGCTTTGAAACGGAGACCTGACGAAGAAGGGATTGAGACCCTGGGATACCGATGTCGTTGTATTGCCGCAGGAACTTGCTTTGAAACGGAGACCTGACGAAGAAGGGATTGAGACCCCGGCCTCTTATGAAGCCGGTTGAACCTGAAATTTCTCTTTGAAACGGAGACCTGACGAAGAAGGGATTGAGACAGTGAGATTTTCACCGGAGCTTGTGCGCGGCGGCGGGCTTTGAAACGGAGACCTGACGAAGAAGGGATTGAGACCCTGGGATACCGATGTCGTTGTATTGCCGCAGGAACTTGCTTTGAAACGGAGACCTGACGAAGAAGGGATTGAGACCCCGGCCTCTTATGAAGCCGGTTGAACCTGAAATTTCTCTTTGAAACGGAGACCTGACGAAGAAGGGATTGAGACTAAATTCAGTCCAGCCATTTACAAAAATCACCATACGCGCACTTTGAAACGGAGACCTGACGAAGAAGGGATTGAGACTTCTTGTAATTTTTTTATCTTTATTGAGATCTATTAATTCTTTGAAACGGAGACCTGACGAAGAAGGGATTGAGACGGACCCGGACTAAAGCGAATCGGAATATCCACTTTAACTTTGAAACGGAGACCTGACGAAGAAGGGATATAAACAGATGTCGGTGGTCGGA
>CAZUMF010000064.1:0-18369 GCA_964621385.1 uncultured Desulfohalobiaceae bacterium | reverse complement strand
CACCTGATCGCCGAATCTAATATAAATTTTTTCATTGATCAAGTTTTGATAACAGGTCAGCTTGGCATCCGCTTCCCGGTCGCCGTCCAAATCAACATAAATATCCGGACCTGGGGTCGGGGGGGTGCCGATGGGTGCGTTTTGGTGCACATAGACTTCAACCTGATCATCAGGGTTGCGCAGGACCATGCCCACATGATTGCTTAAGGTATAGTCTTCAGGGATTGAGGCCGGTTTTTGCGGCACTGTGGTGGTTACCGCGGTCTCCGTACTTGCTGGGCCCGGGTCTTGAGCTGCAGAGGATTGACCGCCGGTTGAAGGGGTCCAGGTGTATTCCTGGGATTGTTTGGCAGATGACGGTGCAGCCGGGATCGGCGTGCTGGAATCCCAGGTCTCGACCACCGGAGACCGCTCGGCAATGGCTGTGCTGTTGTCCAGAAAGCGGGAAAACGAGGCGTCTGCCTCTTGCAGCGCCTTGAGCATGGATGGGCCATCCGCTTCGCCGTCTGAGGCCTCGGGTCTGAATTGGTGGCGATGCCGGGTGTTGGAAGCCGCTATCTCGGAAGCGAGATGCTGTTGCCAGGATGGATTTTCAACAAATTTCGCGTCACTTTCAAGAAGCGAAGGGCGGGCCTGGAAAGCAAAACGCATCAACCGCCCGATCACTTCCGGGTCGGATAAATCCTCAGGGGTCTGGATATGTTCAAAGAAAAGCCCGAACATGAAATCGTACATCTGCTGTGTTGTCGATTGGGTCAGGGGGGGGTCCTGTGCGGCAGCAAGGGCATCAATCAGGCGATTGATGGTATTGCAGATGGTCCAGTTCAGGGTGTTTACGAAAACCGGGTCATTCCCGGCTGAAAAGTGTTTGTTTTTGGACAAGAGCGCAGCCTGTTCCGGAAGCTGAAAGCGCGTTTTCACGATGAGTTCGGAGAGATGGCGTGAATAGCCCTTTTCAAGACCGGCCTGGATGAGACTGGTGAGAGGGGAAATAAGGGTTATGCCGGACGTCTCAGTGTGTGCAGGGGCTGTGAACAAGCCTGTAAAAGATACGCTCGCTGCGGCATGACGGATCCGGCCTCCAACCAGACAAAGCCTTCCCTTGGAAGCCTCAGGAAAGCGGAATCCACCCTGTGCATCGGTTCTGGTCCGGAATTCGGATGAATCCAGGACTCCGTTGTGATTCGCGTCAAGAAACAGGGTGCTGTTGCTGAGAACACCCCCCGGTCCCAGGGCAAGCCCCGAAAGGGGATCAGATGATGCCAACAGGGCAAATACAGCGATCCCTGCAAGACATCCAAGGCATCCACTGATCAAGACAATGTTCTTTTTCATGCCATGCCGGATAAAGAAAAAAGAGCAGCATAGGGTGCTCCCCATGCTGCTCTTATTTGTTTCAGTGTTCGATTTGTTAGTTGACCGTTACTGTTCCACTGATCTTGTAAGCATCTGAGAGGCTCGGGGCTGCTGTGTCATCCACTCCAAAAGTGGTTTCTGTCGCACCCAGTTCACTCTTATTGACCTTGACGGTCATGTCGCCGAATTTGACATAGAGGGTTACAGTGTAGGTCCCTGGTTTCAGGATGTCGTCAAATTGGGAGATCCCGTTATTCGAAAATAACGTAGTCAGTTTAGAAAAAGAAACCTTCAGAACACCGTTTTCATTGTAGACAGGTCCGGTTGCCAGGTCGGTGGCAATGCCGCCGCTTGTGGCCACGGTATTGCCACCACTGTCGGTACCATCCATGTACACCATGGGACTGCTGGCGGCTACCGTGCCGTCAGGCTGCAGGGAATACCCGCCGAAAACCACTTCCATCTCCCGGCTTGAACCTGTGTCAGCCACTTTCAAGCCGAAGAGTGTATTGTTGCAGGTCTCACCATTGCCGCTGATTTCAGCCGCCACCTGGGTAGCCTGGGCTGAAGCCACGCTCACGGTTCCGAAACTGCCGCTGGTGCCGTTCACCGTAGCGGTCTGGTCGCCGAAGGTGATCTGGTTGTCCACCAGAAACAATGGGATGGTGGGCATGGTCGCTTGCGTGGTGGTCACATTGACCCAGAACCCGACCCCGGCATCAAAGGAGCTGAAGGCGTCAAAAGACCCGCCGTCAGCCGTGCCGTAGCCGGTGCCGGTCCATTTGGCCAGTTTGTCAATGGCCCAGCCGGCACTGGTAAAGAGGCTCATGAATTCAGAGACCGTCCCGATGGCGTTCACCGGAATATTGACCAGATTCCAGCCGCTGCCCAGGGTCGGCAATTGGCCGTATTCATTGCCGGTGAGATTGAAGGAATAGGACGATGATCCGCCTTGCACGAAATAGCCAAGTCCGGGATCGAAGGTGGTGAATGCGTCAAAAGACCCGCCTTCGGCGGTTCCGAAACCACTACCGGTCCATTTGGCAATCTTGGAAATGCTGTCCCACGTCACATGGTTTCCGATTGTTGCATTGTCCAAGGACACCGAAACACCGATGAGGTTCCACTGGTTTGGGGTGATCGTATAGGCCTGTGTTTTTGCAAAACACACTCCCGGAATCAACATGATACTGAGTAAGGTTAAAAAAAGCATCCGTGTCTTCATGAATGGTCCTCCTTTGAGTTTTCGTTAAAGTTTTTTCAGCGGTATCGGCCGGCCGGGCCGGCCAATACCGCTGGTTTGCACACAGTTCAGCTGGTTTTTACTGGGTCTGCCCGGTGGTATCGTCGGCAGACCAGTCATAGGGACTGCCGGCCGAAGTTCCGGCCGCGACCGTATATTCCTTCACTGTCTTGTTGTACTCGATGTACACGGTTTTGCCGGTGGCCGCGGCCACAAAGGTCAGCTTGACGTCGGCTGCACCGTCGCCGTCAAGATCGGCGTACACATCGGCCCCGGGGGAAGGCGGGCTTCCGGGGGTGTAGTTGCTGTAGACCGTGACGCCGGCATCCGAAGGCACCTGGGTCACACTGCTATCTTCGGCATAGCCTGTCGGCGGGGTCCAGTAGGACGGCGGTTCGGTCTGACCGGTGGTATCGTCGGCAGACCAGTCGTAGGGACTGCCTGCCGAGGTTCCTGCCGCAACGGTGTATTCCTTCACTGTGTTGTTGTACTCGATGTACACGGTTTTGCCGGTAGCCGCGGCTACAAAGGTCAGTTTGACGTCGGCCCCTCCGTCGCCGTCAAGGTCAACATACACATCGGCCCCGGGGGAAGGCGGGCTTCCGGGGGTGTAGTCGCTGTAGACCGTGACGCCGGCATCCGAAGGCACCTGGGTCACACTGGTGTCTTTGGCATAGCCGGTGGGCGGGGTCCAGTACTCAGCTGCAGCAGTGGTCGTGGTCACCGGAGTGGTCGTTGTCGTGGGCGGTTCGGTCTGTCCGGTGGTATCGTCGGCTGACCAGTCATAGGGACTGCCGGCCGAGGTTCCTGCGGCCACGGTGTATTCCTTCACTGTGTTGTTGTACTCGACGTACACGGTAGTGCCGGTTGCCGCGGCCACAAAGGTCAGCTTGGCATCTGCAGCACCGTCGCCGTCAAGGTCAACATACACGTCGGCGCCCGGAGACGGCGGACTGCCCGGGGTGTAGTTGCTGTAGACCGTGATCCCGGCATCCGAAGGCACCTGGGTTACACTCGTGTCTTTGGCATACCCTGTGGGCGGGGTCCAGTACTCAACCCCCGCTGTTGTCGTGGTCACCGGCGCCGTGGTTGTAGCAGGAACCGTTGTGGTACCCACTCCTGCAGTCGTGGTGCCGACCGGTGCAGTGGTTGTGGCAGGTGCTGACGTCGTGGTCACTGTTTCAGTCGTCGTCGCCGCCGCTTCGATGGTCAAGGCCACATTCATTCCATATCCGCTGAGCTTGTTCAGCTCCTTATCCCAGACCACCACGCCCTTGGGCAGGTTTTTGAAGGTCACAAAGTCCACTGATTGGGTAGCATTAGCGGCCAGTTTCCCTTTTTCCGGTTTGAAGGCGGCCCGGAAATTATAGGTCCCTGCGCTCAAGTCTTCCAAGGGCACGGCCAGTTCAGCCGTTCCAATCACATACTCCGTGCCGTTGACCTGGGCAACCTGATCCAGGACAAAGGTTGCATTGTTGCCCTTATAGGTCAGGGTGGCATTGGTGTCCGCGTCCACCAGACTGCCGGCTTTCTGGAGCATCCAGGCAAATGGCATGTTGGTTTCAGCCACTTCATCGCCTTCATAGGCCAGAGTCAGGCCGACATTCGGGTTGTTCAGGGGCAGCTGGGCCGTGAAAGCGGCAGTCCCGTTCACGAGCGCCTTGCTTGTGACATTTGTCGGGAAAGAAACCAGGCTGTCGTGTACACTCAGAATGGATTTCTTCAAGGCGTTGAATGCATTGTTGATTTCAGTGGCATTCATTGGAGTTATCGCATCCGTCGCATTTTGGTAGGACGCGGCATTGCCGGCGGCGGCAACCTTGGTTTTCACCGCTTTTTGAATGATGGCGGTCACAACGTCCTCATTGTCTTCCAGACCGTCTGCTTTGGCCTTGGCATTAGCCTGTTTGACCGAGTCTTTGGTAATGCTCGCTCCGATATTTTTGACAAAATTATCGATTTCAGTCTCGGTGGCGTTTTGCCCGGTTGTGCCGGCGAGTTTGTCCATAGCGTCTTTGACGTCGTTATAGGACTGGCTCAGGGCGGCACTCTCGACTTGAATCAACTGGGCGCTTTCCTTCAAGGCCGTGGCATTCTTGTCCTTGGCCGCCTGCTCAATGTCGGCTGAGGCGTTTTTTGCCTCACCTGCCGAGTTTTTGGCGATTGAGCCGATAATATTTGCTTCAACATCGGATTTGCCGGCAGCTTTGGCCTTGGCCTTGGCGCTGTTTCCGACGGAACCCTCCAAATTGCTTGACGCGTTCTGTTCGTAATCATTGACCGCATTTGCGTAGAGATCCTTGACATCGTCGGCAGTGGCCCCGACCCCGCTTTGTTTCAGGGTGTCTTTGGCGCCTTTGATCGCACCATAGACATACCAGGCCGCACCTTCGAGTTCAGCGTCCTCATCCGGATCGCCGGCTATATCTTTGGTTGCGTTCAACCCATAGTCTGCTGAGAGGAGATTGGTCGCTGATTTCTTTTTGTTCTCCACTTCTGTGCTGTTTGTAGGATCATTGACCGAACTCTTCCACATGGTGGTCAAGGGGGTCACAAGCGTGACTTTCTCCCCATCATACAGGCCTTCCAAGCGGATATCCGGGTCAACCGCCAGATCGGCCGCCTCGATGATCCCTCCTTCAGAATAGAAAAATTCAATATTTTTCCGCTGGGTGGAGGTCATTTTTGCTTCATAGGTGCCGTTTTGTTCGGTGAAGAGCACTTCCGTTCCATTGCTCAATACCGCATAGACATTCGCCCCGGTAATAAACGATTTGGCAGGTTTGGCCCCAAGCTGTGGAGCCCCTCCATCATCATCAGCACACCCGGCAAGGATCAAAGAGAGGATCAGTCCGGCTGTGATGAGAAATGGAATAAGCAGATGTTTACGCTTCATACTTCCTCCTTTTTCTCTATGTTTGCATGATTCGTCTGAATTGTGACGATGAAAATTCAGCCCTCTGCATTCAGACTCTTTTCTTTGAAATCGTTTCACCTCCTTCGTCCGGCAGGCCTTTGGCCAAATCTAAAAAGTCCTGATTTGTGCCCCTTCATCCATACACGTTAAAATGATTGATAGTCTATGAATAATTCGAAAAGTTGTCAAATGAATTCTGTCGAAAAAATATTAAAAGGTCAGGGTCAACCCAGTATAGGCCTCTGCGTATTTCTTGTCAAAACTGGATTCGCTGTAGGTGTTGAAAAGAAAAGGAATCATTCCGTTATACTGATTTGAATAATAGGTCCCTCCTACCACCCAGGCCAGATTATCCAGAAGATAGTAGGTGAGTTCCCCTTTCAGGATATGGTTGGAGGGCCTGCCTGAGAGGCTGCTTTCCCGAAAGCGCCTATGATAAGAATATTCCCCATACGCTAAAATGTCAAAGGGAAGTTGAAAAAAAGCGGCTATCCCGGTTTGGACATATTTTTCATCGCGACTGAGATCGATTCCTGGGACAGCGGGAAAATCTTGTCCAAAAAAACTAAAATTGTTTTGTGCATAATAGGATAAGGAGCTTTCGATCCCACCGTCGATTGAGGTCAGGCCGCATTCAAGGTACACATTGGTAAAAAAACCGGAAAGCTCTTTTCCCAGGATCAGCCTGGCAAAGAACGAGGTATCGCTGGAGTCTGTTAAAGAAAAGTCCGGATTGGGGCCACCTTGCTTGTTCAGACCGAAAACAAAATTTGGCGCTGATTGATCTTTGATATAAATAAAATCCTTGTCAAAGCCTTCAATAGAGTATTGATCGCTTAATCCGGCAAATTGCAAGGCTTTGTTGATCTGCCCCAGGTCCCTGGTCTGCACGTCGGCAGCGCTATTTCTCCGATACCCCAGGTCAATGGCCAGAAAGGGCCAGGGGGCATAGGGTTTATTGAAGATATTGTGTCTGAAGGACAGCTCCAGTGTGCTGATTTCGAAGGTCCCCAATCCGTAACTGAGGTCCCGTCTGGAAACCTCCGCATGGATCGTGGTGGATGGAAACAAGCCGTAATTGACCATTACCCTGGCTCCCTTGAGATCGCCCAAACTCGAAAATCCTTGTGTGCCCCCCGAAATTTCGGTTTCTTTGAAATCCAGGACATCGATTGCGTCATTCATCGCCAGATAGTCAAGCGATATCTCGAGTTGTTTGTGGGGCAGAACCAGGGCGGTATAATGATCCCGCATGAGGATGTTCATGCCCGTAGCCGGGGTGCTGAACATCCAGATGCTCAAAAAGATACTCCCGATCCATCCAAAAACTGTGCTTGGCTTTCGTTTTTTCACAACAAGTTTACCCTAGTGTATGAACATGAAATGTTCTCAAGTCAATGATCCATCTCACATTTGATGAGAAAATCATGAGCCCGTCTGGGCTCGGTTAGCGGCGACCGAAATTCTTCTGCTCGTTTCAGAGGCGACCCCGGCTTTAGTGGGCAATGGCCACGGCCACCCCGGCTGTGGTGGCAATTCTGGCCACGATTTCCGTGACATCCTTGATAGTCCGCAGGATCGGCACCCGATCCAAATCTTCAGGAACAACAATGGTATCCCCGGGATGGAGTTTCATATCATAAAAATTCACGGAAAAGAGCGTCTTCAAATTGAGGCCTCCCTGTTTGTTTTTGGCCGTGACCTCACCATTGGCCTTGAGGACATAGATGAATTTTTCATTGGCCGTGGCCACCGGACCGCCACTCTTGTCAAGATAGTCCCCGACCGTCAAGTCGGGGCTGTAAAAAAACGAGCTTGGGGAATAGACACTGCCCACGACATTGACAAAACTGGGGCGCTGTGGGACATGGAGGGCCTGTCCGTCCCGGACCTCAAAATCATAGGTGGAACCGGTGAAGTGCTCCAAGGGTTTGAGTTCAATGGCCACTGTTCCTTTGGCGCGAATTTTTTTCAGTTCTTCAATCAGACGCATGGCCGCGCTTTGTTCGACTTTTGTGGCCGCGGCCTCCTTGTCCGAGAGGGCGGTCTGGGCCTCTGAACTGGCGGTGCGCTGCACCTGAATCTGCAGCTTTTGGATCATGCGATCGATGCTTTCCTGCTGTACTTTCCTGGCTTCAGGGGATGTGAACCGGGCCCCGTAAAAATAGGCCTTGTCTGTAAAGCCCCCGGCCCTTTGGATCACCTCGGAAAGTGTCTCGTCTTCATTGATTTGATAGGTTCCGGGATACTGGAACTCCCCGCTCAAAGTGACGGTCCTGACCACTGTGGCGTCTTTTCGCTGGGGCACATGGACATAATCATAGGGTTTGAGTTCAAACTTGGCCTGTTGCTGCAAATCAAGGGTCAACTGCCGGGTCTGGACTTCATCCGCGCGAATGTTTTTCCGGCTGATCTGGATCTTTTGCAGATTGGCCCCAAACTTCTGGCCCCCCGCCATATCCACAAGTCCGCCCAGAGTAAGCCCGGGCTGGAAATCGAAGCGGCCGGGATTCCAGACGCCACCGCTGATGGTGACCGGGGTCTTCCAGTCGAATTCCGTACGTGATTGGATTTTGATTCGATCATAGGGCCGCAGGGCTAAGGATTGCCGTCCTTCGCGTATGGCCTGGAGATCAATGCGCTGCATGGTAAAATCGAGTTTCTCCTGGCTGTAGCGCAACAGAAAACTGTTTTGTGGAATAACTTCAGATTCTTTAACCCCTCCGGCCAGGGCCAGAAGGTCAGTCAGGCGCATGCCGGGACGGTATGTATACGAACCAGGCTTCCAGACCGGACCGCTGATCTGGACGTACTCCCGGATGTCCATGGTCTCCCGGGAGAAAATGTGAATTTGATCCAAGGGCTTGAGCTCCTGGTCATAGGTCCCGGCAAAGACCTCTTCCAATGGAAAGCGTTCAACAGTATAGCGGGTGGATTCGGGATCATAGCGGCGCAAAAGGGCAAATTCCGTGATGGCTTCGGGTTTGAGGAGCTCGGGCGAGGTCAAAATATCCGAAAGTTTGAGTCCCGGCTCGTATTTGAAGACATCAGGCATGAGCACATGGCCTTGCAAGCGGACCACATTCGGTCTGGCCGCGGATAAAAACTGCAATTCCAACAGATCGCCGCTGTTGATCGTGATCTGTTTCCAGGCAGGTCCCCTTGTTGCGGTGTTGATGTCCTGCACCACAAATTCGTTGTTGGCCGTGTACCGGCGTAAATACACGCGTCCGGTAAAACCCTGAGGGAGGATGCCCCCGCTTAAATCCAAAAGGTCCTCAATGACCGCAGTCTCTTTCTTCAGTTCATAGATCCCTTCCTGCTGCACCGCCCCGGCCACGGCCGCGGTGGGTCCGATGCGCGGGACATGAATAATGTCATTGTTGTTCAGTTCAGACCCAGTGAGCTGGGTGCCGTGCAACAGGAAGTCATAGAGATCAAGTTCTCTGTAAAGGGTTCCGTCCCGATAGATTTGAATGTGGCGCAAGGTCCCCTGTTTGGTCACGCCCCCGGCGACCATGAGGGCTTTCAAGGCCGTGGAGAAGGCCGGCACCAGATGCAGTCCAGGGGTGTTGACGGCACCCACGACATAAATCTCCACGCTTCGGAGTTTTTCCAGGGAGACATCGATATGAATCCCCTGGACGTATTTTTGGGCTTCCTTGCGAATAAGAGATTCAATGTTTCCCAGCTTGACCCCGGACACAGATATGATGCCGATCTTGGGGACGTTGATGGTACCGTCCGGGTACACCGTTCCGGTGTATTGGGTGTCCACAGACGTTCCCCACAGCCGGATCCGGAGTTGATCCCCGGGGCCGATGATGTAATTGTCATCCGGTACGGCCAGCATCGAAGGCCGGGCCTGGGCGCGTTGAAAAATATCATACCCAAATTGTTTGAGCTCCTTGGACAGGTAGGACGAGTATCCCTGGCGGTACAATTTTTCCAAGGATGATAAGGAACTTTTCCTGACCTGGGCAGCGGCTTTTCCGGCATCCTGTTCCTGACTTCCTTCCTGCTCGGCAAAGGGGTCCTGTGCGGCTTCGTCGGGAGCCATGGCTTCTGAACCCCCTTCTGCTTCCAGCTGTTGCTGGAGTTGCTGTTGTTGGGAAGGGGAGAGTTGATCGGCCAGGTTTTGGGCCTCTGATTGGCTCAAACCGCCTGCCTGGGCATCCTGAAGCTTGGATTTCATCTCCGGCGAAGCCTGCTGCTGGAGGTTACGGCGGACATTGGCCGGCAATTGCTGAACGGCTTCCGGAGAAAGCGTGGAACCGGATTGCCGGCCGGTGGCACCGCTTGCCTGGGGAGCCTGGTCCTGGGCCTGGGCCGAAGTGATCTCGCAGAGCAGCATGCCTGCGTTGCCGAAGAAGAACAAAAGCGTGAGGAAACAGAAATGGATGATGACGTTCATACGGTGGTGGTCCCTTGCGTTGCCGCAGCGTATTGCAAATTGTTTTTGAATGGTCCCATCTTGCTTTATTCCAGGACAAACCCTTTCTGGGCATTGAGCCAGAACCCTTCCCCTGCCTGGATTTCCGTGAGCAGGGCAAAGCCTTTGCTTTGCGCGTAGGCTTCTCCCCCATCGGATTCCCCCGGCAGAGATACGGCCCACTGCCCGCTTGAGCCGGAGGAGTGTTGCCAGGTCCAGACAGAGTGGGTCCTGTCGGTGTGCTTGTCCAGGAGATCATCGATGCTGATGGTGGCAAAGCCACGGGTGCCTATAAGATTCCAGCCCTGGACCAGGGCGGCTTCATCCTGGGGGATAGGTCCGTTCAACTGCAGGGCGCTTTGACTGTTCATATTGAGCCAGCATCCTTCGCGGGGGTGGAGCGCGTTCAATGTGCTGAAGCCTTTGGCCGCGGCATAGGCAGCGCCCTGGTCGACTTCCCCCGGCAGATACACGGCCCAGGTTCCGTTTCCCGAGCTCAGGTCCCACTTCCAGGCCGAGGTGAGCTGATCCTTGAGGCCGGCAAAGAGTTGGGTGGCATTGGATTGTTCCGGTGTGCGGGTCAGGGAGACCAGATTCCAGTCCGCCTCCAGCTGGATCGCGTCTTGGGACGGAAGCACGGAAACCGGTACGATCTGTTGGTGACCGCTGTCCGTGACCGTGATCTCCGCCTGGCCGATTTTTTCTCCGGTGACCAGCATCGTGATTCCGGTGTCGCCCTGCTGGAGCTGCACCCCAATAATGGAGTCATCGTTCCATTGGGTCTTGATGCTCCCGGTACCGCCGGTGATGGCCACTTCCACACTTTGGCCGACAATACACCCGACTTTTCCAGGGGAGGTATCCATAAACGGCCCGGTGCTGAAGCTCCATTCCGTGCTGAAGGGTTCGGTATTGACCTGGGCCTCAAAATGCGCGGTGTAGGTTGTATAGGTGTTCAGAATATCCAAAGGGATCAGGGCAAAGACATTTTCCGGGGTATGCTCGTCCGAGGTCTGGGTTAGGAGCTTGGTCTCCAGGAGACTGCCGTTCTGGGAGAGGGTGAAGGAGGTGAACTGGATGTCGTAGTCCCCGGAAAAATGGATGCTCACAGGATACCCGACCAGATCCTGCGTGGCCACCGGATCGGGGATTTCCGAATCCGAGCTGAAAATCACCGGAACCGCGTTTTGCTCAGGGGCGGGATAGCGGGCGATGGTCCCATTGGCAGATGGAGCATCTTGGGGCCGGGCCGGATTGATGACCATAACGTTGCCATAGGTCGGATGATCGGCGTTGCCCACGCCCATTTCCGTATAGTTTGGGCTCAGGAGGCTGTACCGATGGTAGATGGCCGTGATCAGGGAGTCTACCCCGGCCTGGGGGCCTTGCCCCGCACTGATCACCTCGCCGATGTTTTGATAGGCATATCCAACAGTCTCAGCCCGGTCCCCCACGGTCTTCCCGCTGAAACCGGCATAGCCTTCTACTTCTGCGTGGCTGATCTCCAGGTTGTTGAGGGCCAGGTAATCGGCATGATTTTGTGCGGCTTGGGCCAAGGCCGGGTCTGGGCCGGAGAGTTTTTTCAGACTGAACAGGGGAAGGCCGGCCCGGTCCCGATGTTCATTGACCCGGGTCCAGGCGGTTTCTTCATAGGAAGCTGTGCTGTAGAGTTGCGGGTCATGAACCTCGCTGCCCGGGTCGTTGAGAACCGCGGCTCTGCCTGCAGGGGGTGTAGCCATGAGGACCAGGCAGAACCAAAAAAAGCATGTCATCCTGCAACCAGTGAGCCGCTGAGCCATTGGAAAGCGCATAGATCCTCACATTCCAGCAACAATGTTCAACAATTTTTGGAGATCGTTGACAATAATCCTGTTTTTGTCCTTGATCAAGATCCCCTGTTCCCGAAGAATTTTGAGCTCCCTGTTGACCGTCTCCCGGGTGACACCCAGCATCGACCCGAGATCTTTCTGAGTCATTTCCAGATCAAGAAGAATGGAGCCGTTCTGTTTTTTCCCGAATTGATTGATCAGTTCCACAAGCTTTTTCAGAAGCCGTTTCGAAATAGTGCTGAAACAGATATCCGTCAAAAAATCGTCTGTTTTTCTCAAGCGCTGGCACAGAGCGGTGATGACGGCTTTCACTGCCTCTTCCTTTTGGAAAAGATAGCGAAAAAAGGAAGTGCGGTGCAGGGCCAACAGGGACGTATTGGTCATGGCCACGGCATCAGCGGATCGGGGGGCCTCATCCAGGACTGAGAGCTCGCCGAAAAAATCACCGTCACTGAACACAGCGAGGATCAATTCTTCTCCATCCATGGTGGGGATGGATATTTTGATCTTTCCGCTTTTGATGATATACAGCGCGTCCCCGATTTCATCCTTATAAAAAAGGGCTTCATCCTTTTGTAAGGTCGTGCTCGTCAAATACGTGGAGAGCTCATGCATGACTTCAGTCGGCATGCTCTCGAAAAGAGGGATTCGGGTAAAATCTTCCGGCTTCATAATGGCTCTTAACTGAGTTGGAAAATGGGCTTGTTGAGTGTTCCAACAAGTTTGAAACGAATGGGCTTCTGCCGTCGTAAGGTCTGGAGCGCACTTTTCGGAAGCGTGGCCACATCGAGCATATCAGGATTGATCTTGATCCGGCCCTCCAGGCGCAGACGGCTTGATTCGATCGGTTTCTTGAAAACAATGTGGCCCTGGAGTGTGCCGTCGACATCAGTTGCTTTGAATGAACTTTCCGTGATTTTCAGGGATTGCTTGTCAATGCGATAGCTGAGTGCCAAGTGTAAGTCTTCTACCGGGTAAACAGTGACCAAAGGAAAATCAAAGGTGAGATCGAGTCCCGCACAGTTGAAACTGCCTTCTCCCTGGATCGTCTTGAAATTTTGGAAGGCCCCGGTGAAATGAAAATCTCCCTGTATTGCCCCGCGAAAATTGATATAGTCATTGGTTTTGTCCAAATACGGATACGTGGTGAGTTGAATATCCGACCACTGCATATCACAGCTGCCTGTTTTTGTCTTTTTCCACCAGGTCCCGACTGCACAGGCGACTTCCAAGGCCCCCTGGAAAGGATCCGAGCGAAGCGAACTCCCGACTTTCCCGGTGAAAAGTGAAAGCGGCCGGAGGGCAAAGGTGGTTTCTGAAGCCGTGTAATATGGTTGATCCGCTTTTTCAGGCGGAGCAATATTCAGCCCTTTCACGGCAAGCCCCATGGGCCAGGCAAATCCCAATTCCTGAATTGTGACAAGGAGCTGACTCTGCTTTTGGATCTTTTTTTCGAGAAAAGCCTTGGCCCTGGGGTAGGGAAATTCAAGGATAATGACCAGCAGAGAAAACAGGATAGCGAAGAGAAGGTATCCAAATACTTTGAAAACTGTCTTTTTCATAGCCGCATGTCGCGTTGATAGGCCTGCAACGAGCAGGATACTGTTTCCGTTCACCCCTGGGTCATGGTCGAAAGGACAATGTTCATATTGACCGGGCCTGCCTGATTCCTGGGTTTGCTGCGCATGGTCACCCGTTTGATTTGAATTCTGTTCTTCGAATGTTCCACCCGATATAAAAACGGAACCAACTCACTGATGTACATATTGGTTAAACTCATTTCAACGATATGTTCCTTCCATCCATCAGCAGTTTCTTGTGTTGATGGTCGCATAAAGTCAATGTTGTCCTTTAAGCCGATCTCAGCAGCGCCTTGCTCAAGGAAAGCAAAAAGTGAAAAATTTTTTTCTTGACTGCTTTGAGCCCTCTTTCCCTGGAGTTGAACCTTTTTATCATATTCTGCTTCGAGCTTGAGTATTTTTTCCAATCGTTTCGAATTTTTTTGATATTCGTATTCCAGTTTGTCTTTATAATCAAAAGCAGGAACAATAATCCAAAAAATAAAAATAAGCACGATTAATAGTGCAGAACCGAGTATGGTAATATGCTTTTTGTTGAAATTCATAGTTTATACATTGGTTTCTATCTCAAGGCTAAAATTAATAGACTGGCCTTGATTTGATGATTTTGCCCCTTTGATATTGACAGCATTAAATTCATTTGCACGCAAGAGAGTATTTTTTAAATCTTCTATTGTATTGAATGAATTTGCTATTCCGTTAATCATGATTCTTTTTGAATCAAGAACTAAGTATTCAAAGGAAACTTTTGCCTCGTCAGGAATAAAGCTGTGAAAAATTTTGAGTGCGTCAAGGAGTTTCAACTGATCGACCTGTGAACTATACAACGCGCTTCGATTTTGTAAAGCATCAATTTTCGATTGAATGATGCTTGCATACTGGGAGGGCAAATATTTTCCATGAATTTCAGGCAGGGTTCTGTAAAAGACTGTATGGACCTTGTTTTCAATATGGGCATTTTTTTTCTCCAGGAGAACAATATGAAACCCCAGGGTCGCCATCCAGCTGATGAACAGCACACAACAGGCTGCACCGGCATACAGGAGCGGCCGTTTCCATTTTGTGTAAGCCGTCTGCTTGGCATAAAGCCCCTGACGAAAATTCAGTCCGCTGTTTTTGGTCTTGCATTGCAGGGCAAGGGCAAGGGCGGTGGTGTAGTGCGCTGCAGAGGCTGAAAGGTCCTCCCGGGCATAGCATTGGCTTGGTATACAGTCATTGATGGTCAAAACCGGGGCTTGAAAAGCTGATTCCAGTGTCTTGATCTCTTGCTGCTCCAGCGTTTTCTCACCGAGCAGAAGGAGATTCGAAAGGGAAGCGCCCTGTGCCGGCGTGCCGGCAGCCAGAAGCGTCAGTTCAATGTCTTTCACCAAGGCCGTGCCGGGTTGAGCGTTGGCCGTGCTGTGCGGGGAGATCGAGTCTTCCGGAGGCTCATGGTCGCTCTCCGTCTTTTCATGTGCAGGTTCTGCTTCAGGAGGACCGGGTGAAAACAGGCTGAAGGACCGGAAATAGAGGGGGCGTCCCTGCCGGCAGTACACCAGATTGGCCCAGGATTCTTCCAGATCGAGAATCAAGGTGTCTTCATTGCTGTTTATTTGAAATTCTTGTAAAAAAACCGGAAGACTCGAAACATCCGGGATGACTTCATCAGGATCGAGTCCGACAGCCTGGAAAGCCTGAAGAAGGGTGTCCATGGTCTGGTTTTCCATGGCCGCGGCCAGAATGCCATGGAGATGGTCTTTTTGCTGCCCGGTCTTGAGAAATGCCGTCAGGAATTCGTGTGTTTCAAAAGGCAGACTCGGTTCGAGTTCAAAATTGAGCACCTGCCGGATTTTTTCCTTTTTGGAAAATGGAAAAAAGAGGTGCCGGAAAAAGCAGTGCGAACCATCGAACCCCAGAACGAAATAATCGCTTTGCAATTTTTCAGAATCAATGACCTGCCTGACGTCCCTGGCCGTTTGCTCCAGATCGCTGAAGTCGGCACCGGGCGCTTCTGCGAAGCGATCAATGCGGATCTGTTTGAAGCCGGTATAAATCCGGGCTATTCGGGTTTTTGTTGCGCCAAGCGCGACACTCAAGATCGTTCCAGGCATCAGTGCAGTTCCCTGTACAATGGGTCGAAGGTGGTTTTCGGAGTTTCGCTCTGCTCAGCAGTCTGTGATGTTCTGCGCAAAAAAACAGTCAGACAGGACCGTCCAAGCCCTTTTTTCCCACAGGACGTGACCTGAAAGGAATCTGTTCCGGTCTCGACGATTGTGCCCGGCAGTTGGATGTCGTTGTATCCGACCATCCGGTTTCTATACCAGTCCTTTTCCTTGAGAAAATCGTAATGCATCGCCTCCCGGCGGTATTCGAGCATAGCCTTTGCGAAACTCTGCGCGGTTTCCCAGTCAAGTGAGGGGTTGACCATGGCCTGGAGAATGGTCTGACTGGCGGTATTGATATTGATTTTTCCTTCAGGGCTGTAAACAGTCACCAGATCCCGAAGGCCAGGCGTGTCTTCACTGCCGTAATAGAGTTTATCAGTAATGCCCTGGATGAGCAAGAGTTCGCCTACGGTGTCCAAAGGCGAGTTTTTGCTTTTATACGAGGTCTCTTTGTCCAAATAGAAATCGTCTTCAGTCTCCGCTTCCTGTTCCAGGACCGTGTCCTCGTCGATCCAGTTTTTGATGGACTCAAGGAGGGCTTCGGCTTTTTCCTTGGGGAGTGAAAAGGGCTCGTGCATAAGCATTTGGAGAAATATCCGGGCGTAGGTTGTGTTCAGTTTGCCTTCGGTCTGGTCTTTGGCTGTGTTTTGTTTGGTGGCGTTGTCCTCTTGGGGTTTGTTGTTTTCTTTTTCCGGGGCCTTGTGCACGAGGAAATTGATTGGAAATTTTCCGGTCTCATCGAGAATACGCAAGTCCAGTTCCTCCGGCTCAATATCCGGAAGCGGGATGTCGTCTTGCTCCAAAGGCCTGCCCCAGGGCTCGCCAAGATGATCCGACTGATTGTCGTTTTGATCTTCGGCCAGGAGGACTTTGGCCAGATTCAATCCGGAACGGGCCAGGCCCCGGGCTTGGAGTTGATCCTGAAAATAATAGGCATTGGACATATCGACTTGCGCGTGGCGAAAACTCTCCAAGGCAACCACGACCAGGATCGCAATCAGCATCAGAACAACAATGAGCACGACTCCGGATTGGGCGGATGAAGAATTCATGCACCGTCCTCGTTTTTCTTGCCTTGCCCGGGGTTCAAGAAAACGGACATGGAAAAGGAACGGGCCGTACCCTGCCGGGTTTCCAAGGTGAGATCGATTTGAATTTTCCTGGGGAGAATGTTCTCCTGCCGGGTGCTGTTCCAGGATTCCTGGAGATCACCGTTTTCAGAGAGATAGTGGAAGGTAAGGCCCGTGACGTTGTCGGCCAGTTCAAGACGCCGGGATTGTTGTTCGGATCTCTGTCCGGCAAAAGGCTGCTCTATCCGATAGAGACTGTAGACCTGAGGCGTTTCCAAAAGTGCGGCCTCTTCAGTCTCTGCCTGGAGGCGATACTGGATTCTATTCCGGCGATAACAGGGCGGGGGATGTTCAAAATCGAGGCAGGCATTGGAGAAAAATTCCAGGATGGTTCCGGCCTCGCTTCCTTCGTGAAAAGCCTGTCCAAGAAATGGATTTTCCTTGGCTTTTTGATCTTTGGGCGGCAGACTGGAGGATTCCAGGTCACTGGAGACCCGAAGCAGGATGAGTCGTGCCAGGTCGTCCAGATCCCGGAAATCCTTTGCGTCCTGGGCCACTCCCATGGAGGCGTTGAAGGTTCCGTACAGGCTGGTGAAAATCACCGCGACTATGGTCATGGCCACCATGATTTCCAGAAGTGTGAAGCCCTTTTGCCGGGCAGGGCCCGCATAGATCATGATATCATTTTTGAGCCGAAAGGATGAGTTCAAAACTCTGTTTTTGTATTCCGGGCAGTTTCGAACAGGTTTCATCAAAAGCAATAATAAATTGTGCCATGCTGCCGGAAAACGGCAGATAGTTCAGGAGCGGGAACAAATCGCTCATACCACATAAGGGCTCTGAGAGATAGGAAAAATAGCGCTTGCTGGTGACTGTAAACCCTATTCGGGTCAGTCTTTTGATGAGCTCAGCCGAACGGAAGGCTTTGTGGTCGTTGCCAAAGCGTTTCATGCGCGTATTGACGATTTTTCTGGGCAAACGCAACACAAGCGAATCATCGTTCGGTTCGGACAACAGGATGTGCCCTCCCGGCTTCAGTATCCGAAATGTTTCCTCCAGGGCCAGTTGCTCCTGGGACATATGATGCAGGGCACCGCGAAAACAGACGGCATCCAGAACATTGTCGGCAAAGGGCATGGATTCTCCGGGTGTAGCAATCCAGATCAGGTTTTCGGCCGGTTTGACGGTATGCATCCCCTGGAGAAGCATCGCTTTGGAGATGTCCATTCCGAAAACAAGCCCCCCTCTGGGGACAAGGTCCTGGAGCAGTTCACCGGTGCCGCATCCACAGTCCAGGACGGCTTCAGCCTGCTTGGGAAGATGGGCGAGCAATTGCTTGTTCCAGTAGCTGGAGTAGTGTTTTGCAAAATCCTGGGCGTAGCGCCGGCCGTATTCATGGGACAGTTTTTTGTGGAGTTCGATTTCCTGAATGTTTTGGAGGCTTAAGCTCCCCTGGGCAAGAAAGTCACAAAACCGGTCATGGTACTGAAATGATCGCCCACAGCCTGAACAGCGCTGCGTGTCGAATTGCAAGCTCGATTTACAATCCGGACATTTCAACAGTGACTCCATCCTGGGGAGCGCATTGGTTGTTTGGTCCATAGTCCTTATTTCAGATCTTGTATCGACATTACGCCGTTGAACATTAACAATCTCAAATCATGAACTCTGTCTGGAATGTTCTTCATATTGGACATTCTTTTGGTTTCTGGTTTGCCACGCCGTAGCTTCTGAGCGAAGGCGGGTTTCAGCCTCCGGCCCGGAGGGGCCTACGCCCCGGAGGGGTGTCGGGTGTCTG